>JASFKE010000196.1:0-7233 GCA_050118795.1 Desulfobacteraceae bacterium
AGTAGCGGCCTCCGGGTCCATTTTCAGCTGGTCCACCACCAGATCGATGAGCCGGCGGCGGCTGATCCGGGAGAGGAAAAATTCAATACCGTCGCTTACCAGGGTGCGGAAATGGTCATAAATTACGGGAACGGCCCTGTGGGGCTGGGTGCGCGCCACAATCTCCCGGGCGACGCGACGGCCAAAGGCCCCATCGCCCATGGTGGCGGCCAAGGCGTTCAATCTTTGGCGCAACCCATTGGGTGAGAGTTTTTGGGCCAATTGCGCAACCATGCGATCTGAAAAGTCAAACATGTTTGGGGTCACCGAATTTACCCTCCGGTTTTTTTATCATCGGGGTAAATGAGACCCCGTATACAACCGCCCACAGCACTGCCCGCGCTAATGCATTCGGGACCCGGCCAGGGGGCAAAGATACGGCGCAGTTTGCCAATTGCCGCCACCATCTCTATCGGCTCCTTGGCTTTAAAGTTGACCCTATAGTGACTCTTCAAGCAGTGTTTCCAGCGATTGTTTCAGACTGAGCATGCCTTCGTGCACTTGGGCGCGCGATGGGGCTTTGCCCCTCAGCCACGATGTCAGCGGTTTTTTATCCGGTACCCCGTTGGTTTTCACCAACTTGCGTAGATTGGTACGTCGTGCGCCGCTGTAAATGCTGATGGTGGGAATTTTAGGGAAAAAGCGGTTTGTGCGGATCTTTG
The DNA here is from genome assembly GCA_050118795.1 of Desulfobacteraceae bacterium. GTDB lineage: Bacteria > Desulfobacterota > Desulfobacteria > Desulfobacterales > Desulfosarcinaceae > JARRKU01. The sequence continues at coordinate 702 of JASFKE010000196.1, forward strand.
TAATTTCGGATGCGCTAATGAAAAAGCGGTCCACCGGACTTCCAATGGTCACCCCATCCGGGGTGATGTCCACATAGTACCCCTCGCGGCTGCGTTTGGCCATCACATAGACCAGTCCGATCCATGTGGGAAGCAGCAAAAGCGCCAGGATAGCGGTGGCTTTGAGCACCATCTCCAGACCGAACACCGTGATTTCGATAGCCAGTTTCAGCACGGTGGGCGCCTGAAACGAGGTCCGGGCGATGGTGTCGATGGCGGCGGGAACGATGACATTGCATCCCGCCGCGAGCACCACTATCTGAACCCCGATGGCCAGACCCACCACAAGGCGCGCATACCTGCGTCGTGAAAAATAGTAGCTGGAGCCCTGTGGGGCTTCGGTCCACCTGGGGCCGCGGAAGGCGGAGATGGTATGGTAACGCACGCCTTCGAAAAGCGAATACATCACCGGCACCACCACCAGGGTGAGCACCGTCGCAAAGCAGATGCCGAAAATGATCACCACGCCCAGACCTTCCCACAGTTCGTCGGTGATGGTCAGGGTCACGATGCCGCCCACGGTGGACAGGGTGGTTGAGATGATGGGGCGCAGACGCTGCTGGCCGCCGGCCACGATGGCGTCGAACATGCTGAGACCGGATCGGCGCATGCGGTTGATGCAATCCACCAGGACAATGGAGTCGTTGACCACGATGCCGCTGAGCCCCACCAGGCCGATGAAGCTCATGATGGAAAAATCGTTGCCTGTTACGAAAAGTCCAACCATGGCGCCCACAATGGAGAGCGGCAGCGAGGTCAGGATGGCAAAGGGTTGGGCCAGTGAGTTGAATTGCGACACCAGCAGGGTAAAGATCAGAATGGCCGCCACGATATAGGCCAACTTCAGGCTTTCGAAGGACTTGGCGGTCTCTTCGTATTCGCCGGAGTAATCGAATTTGTAACCGGCGGGCAGTTTTACCTGGTTGAGTTTTGTCATCAGCTCCTGGGTGATCTCCACCGCAGAACGCCCCTGGTTGTTGGCCGAGATTCTGACGATCCGGCGCCGGTCGGAGTGCCGTATGCTGTTCAATCCCTTGCCCTGTGCAAAGGTGGCAATGGTGGACAGCGGCACCAATTCACCGGTGTCGGAGTGCAGTTTGATATGGTCCAGCATGGCGGGGCTGGTCCTGGCCTGGGGTGAAAAGCGCACCTTGAGATCGTACTTCTTGGAGACATCCAGCTCATCGCGGAACTCCCGGATATCCAGACCGGCCGTGGCGCCTCGCAGGGTAACGGCCACCGCTTCCAGGGAGATGCCCATGGCGGCCGCCTTGTCGCGATCTACCTGCACGCGCAGTTCCGGCGCCGCAGCCGAAAAGTCATCCTTGATCTCCACCACACCGTCAACCCTCTCCATGACGCCCCTGGCCCGGGCCGTAATGCTGCGCAGCACGGCAATATCGGGGCCGACGACCTTGATCAGCACCGGGGCGGCCGTCGGCGGCCCCCACTGGATGGGGCGAAAGCGGATATCGGCGCCGGGTATCTTTTCAAGGTGGGGGCGCAGACGCTCCTGGATCCTGCGGTGGGATGCGCGCGCAAACTCCTTGCCGTCTTTGAGCTCCACCGTGACTTCGGCGAAATGGCTGATGGTTCCCGTGCCGAAGGAGAATTCATATGCGCTCTGGCTCCGCTGGCCGATGGTGGAGACCACCTGCACCGCTTCGGGCACATGGGCCGACACCACCTGTTCAACCTGCCGGGCCACCGCATCGGTGAGATCGACTTCGGTGCCCCGGGGTGTCTCGATGGTGATGTAAATATAGTCAAAATCGGCATCCGGGAACATCTCGACCTTTACCAGTTTCAAAACGAGCAGGCCGGCGGTCAGCACCAGGCTCAGTGCGATGATGCAGATCACCCAAAAGCGGTGGTTCAAGGCCCACGAGACGCCGCTCACGTATAGCTTTTTCAGCCGCTTGAGATCCTCTTCGGGGCGCACGATCCGCCCAGCTTTGACCGTACGCTTCATGAGCATGCTCAGGATCAGCGGATTGGCGATCAGGGCGACGACCAGCGATGCCGACAGGGCAATGGTCACCGTCTTGGGCAGAAAACCCATGTACTGGCCGATCACACCGCTCATCAGCAGCATGGGCAGAAAGGCCGCCATGGTGGTCAGGGTCGCTGAGATCACCGGCGTGGCAATCTCGGCTGTGCCGTCGATGACGGCTGTGGCCCGGTCTTTGCCCAACTGGTAATGGTGGTACACATTTTCAACAACGATGATGGCATTGTCCACCAGCATGCCGATGCACAGCACCAGCGAGAAGCGGACCATGTCGTTGTTGGACATGTCGAAGACCTTCAAAAAGACAAAGGTGAGCAGCAGCGACAGCGGAATGGAGAGCGCTGTGATCACCGAGTTGCGCAGGCCCATGGCGAAATAGAGCACCACGATGACGATGATCAGGCCCACCACCGCCGAGTTGTTCATCTGGTCGAAGCTCTGTTTGATGAACTTGGCCTTTTCAGCCGTGATGGTGGTGGAGACGCCGGCGGGAAATGAGGCCTCCAGCTCCTTGAGCTTGTCGCGGACTTTGTAGGTGGTTTCGAGTATGTTGGCGCCGTTGCGCTTTTTGATGGCGATGGACGTCGAGTGGACACCGTTAACCCGGGAGTAGCTGACCTCTTCCGAATGACCGTCCACCACCGTGCCCACATCCCCCAGAAAGACCACCCGGTCCCCCTGACGGATCAGGGGCACCTTGGCATAGTCGTCCACCTTTTTGATTTCGGTGAGTGTCCGCAGCAACAGCCTGCGGCCCCGGACATTGACCTGCCCGCCGGGGATGTTGATGTCCGACTGCTTTACGGCGTTATAGACATCCAGGATGGTCAGCCCGTACTGGTTCAGCCGGTGGGGATCGAGGTAGAGCTGGATTTCGCGGATCAGGCCGCCGGCCACTTCCGCCGCCAGGATCTCAGGCATGAGCTCGATCTCGTCGGCCGCCTTTTCGGTGAGCCTGCGCAACTTGACAGGATCGATATCTCCGACCACCGAAGCGATCATAATGGGGATGTCCGAGAAGCTGTATTCGGTCACCTCCGGGTCTTCGGCCTCTTGGGGAAGTTCTTTGCGGGCATCGGTGACTTTTTCGCGTACCTTCTGCAGCGAGCGCTCCAGATCGGCTTCGGGTTGGAAATCGACAATGATGACCGACACCCCTTCGGCTGAATTGGAACGTATCTCTTTGACGTCTTTGAGATCGCTGAGCTCTTCTTCCAGGGGGTTGGTGACCAGGCTTTCGATCTCGCTGGGCGAGGCGCCTGCAAAAAGGGTCACCACAATGGCCACCGGCGCCGATATCTCGGGTTCGCCCTCTTTGGGCAGCGACCGATAGGCAAAGGTCCCCGCCACCACCGGAAGCGCGATCACAAGCAGGGAGAAGATCAGCCAGCGTTTAAGAACCAACGGAAAGAACTTCACGGTGTCACCACCACGGTGTCACCCGGCTTGAGGTACTGGCCGCCGGCGATGACCAGCTTGTCACCGGGCACCAGGCCTTCGAGGATGCGAACCTGGGAGCCGTCCACGCGTCCCAGCTTGACTTGCCTCGCAGCCGCAAGATCGTTCTCGACGATGAAGACCTCCTTTTTGTTCTCCCGGAAAATAACGCTGTTCTGGGCAATCATCACCGCGTCGGCAATGACTTCGGTCCGGATGGTGACGCGGGCCGTCAGGCCGGCCTTCAGGCTGAAATCCCTATTGTCCACCAGTATTTCGATTTCAAAGGTGTTGGTGCGTGAATCGGCCTGGATGCCGATCTTGTCCACGCGCCCGGCCAGCTCCTTTTGAGAGAGGGCATCCACCGTCACGGCCACCGGATCGCTCTTGTCCAGATGCATATAATCCATCTCGCTGATATAGATCTTCACCCGCATGGTCTTCATGTCCGCCACGCACATCATCGGATCGCCGATGGTAACATTCTGTCCGATCTCAACCGGCCTTTGGGTCACATATCCGTCGAACGGCGCAGTGATACGGGTTTTGTCCAGTCGTCGCCGTTCCAGGGCCACCCTCGATTTGAGCTGGGCCACAAGGGCTTTTGAAGACTTGTACTGCGCTTCGGTCTGGTCATAGAGCTCCGGTGTGATGGCCTTGTCCGGCAGCAGGCGACTGGCGCGCTCGAAGGTGTTTTTGGCTGCCGAAAGCTTGACCCGGGCGGCCAGCAGGTTGGCCTCGGCCTCGTCCAACGCCAGCGTGTAGTCGGCGGTGTCGAGCTCCACAAGGGGTGCGCCGGCCGACACTTTATCCCCCACGTCGGCATTGTACCGCATCAGGATCCCCGGGACTTGGGCCGAGATAACCACCTCCCGGTTGGGGGCCAGCCGCCCCGCGGATTGGACCACAACAGGCAGATCGCGGCTGGCGATGGTTACAACTTGTACGGCACGGGGAGCGGTTTCAACAGTTTGCTTTTTTTCAGGAGGAGCGCAACCGCCCATCGCAAGAAGCCCGGCCATCACAATCACTGCTGAGAGCGTTGTTTTCATTTGATGCGGCAGCCTGTGGATAGATGAAATTGATGCTGTTCTAAAATATAGACTATTAAGCCCCTGGGCACGATAAGCATATAGACCTTATTAAATTGAGGATTAAGAATCAAGCCTTATCGAAAATCCTTGGATCGCAGATTCGCGTAAGGGGAAAAAGACCCCATCCACAATGGGGGGCGCAGGGATAATCCCTTGTCAAACCGCCATAAACGCAGTTTGGGGTCGATTGGGGTGAAAATGGATCGGCGCGCCATCCCAATGGGACCCAAACTAAGATCGAGCCGTCGCCTGCCTGCCTCTCCGGTATGCTTTAACCCAGCGGCTTATTGGAAAAAAACCAATACCGCAGATGTTGAAAAGCGGTAATGTAAATTATGGTGCGGTCTTTGCAAATGTCTCATCAACAGTTTAAGGCTAAATTTTCCTCCGAGGCTTCATTTGAACACAATTGTATCATCCGACGTTGGATGAAGGAGCAGCTTTTGGCGCAAGAGAACAGGCCCCGTTCCAACGGAGTCGACTACATGCGGATCTCAATCACCGATCGGTGCAACCAGCGCTGCTTTTACTGTATGCCCCACGGTGATGTTCAACTTTTCAAGCATAGCGAGATACTCAGCTATGAAGAGATTCTTTCCATTGTCGCGGCGGCCGTAAAGAGTGGATTTCGAAAGTTTCGCATCACTGGGGGCGAACCGTTGGTTCGCAAAGGCATTTGCGGGCTCATCCGCAAGATGGTTGCCCTGGGCGGCGTCGAAGAGGTGGCCCTGACCACCAACGGTGTATTGCTTGGAGATCTGGCGCCGGCATTGTATGCAGCCGGTCTGCGGCGGGTGAATATCAGCCTGGATACCCTCAATCCGTTGAAGTTTCAAAAAATCACCAAAAGAGACAACTTTCAGCGCGTGCTGCGGGCAATCGCCGTGGCCCGCAGTGTTGGATTGAATCCCATAAAAATAAACATGGTCGTGATTCGCGGGACCAACGATGATGAACTGGAAGAGTTTGGACATTGGGCCGAGCGGGAGGGGTTGGCGGTGCGCTTTATCGAGTTTATGCCCATCGGTTGCCGTCAAAGGTGGCGCCCGGACAAGTTCGTTTCCATTGAAGAGATATACCGGCGCCTGGAGCGGGAGATGGATTTGCATCCCCTGAGCCGCCGTCCATCGGACGGCCCGGCCAAGCGCTACCGGCTTGGCGTTTCCCGGGCAGAGATCGGCCTCATCGGCGCCGTCAGCCGCCACTTTTGCAATACCTGCAACCGGCTCAGGCTGACGCCGGAAGGAAAATTGCGTCCCTGTCTGCTCAGGGATGACGAGATCGACATCAGGAACAAGTTGCGGGCCGGCTGCGGCCAGGCGGCATTGATTGATCTGATTCAAACTGCGGTGGGGGCCAAGATCAATCTTCACGCACCGCACCTGCACGCTGATGGGTGCGCGCAACGCGGCATGTCGCGTATCGGAGGTTAATTTAATCAAGGGAAGGAGGACCAAATGACCACGGCACTATTGGTTTTAATCGCAATTATGTGGTTGCCTGTCGCCCTGCTGAATCTCGGCAAAGGGGAGGCCAAGGGAACCGGAGTGGCCACGGGGATCGTCGGTGTGGTTGTCGTATTGGGGGCGATTATACAAACAGCGGTATTCAAAGATGCCTTTACGGGCGGCCTGCTCTTTGCCCACGGCATTCTTTACTGCTGCGTATCCTACGCATTGCTGGCCGGGTTGGAAGATCTGCGCTCAGTGGGCAATGTAAGCCTCACGGTGGCGCTGATCTCCACCATTTACATGCTGCTGTTTTTCACCGGCGGCCCTGTGCTGGAGGACGGTTCCCAGCTTGTCGCCAAGAGCATGTACCTGGCCATGGCCTGCCTGGGATACGCCATTCTGACCTTTGAGGTCTGGCTGGCTTTTCACGGCAAGTTGGGCGCAGGCGTGGTGGCCTGGTCCCTTATCATCTGGGTTCCGGTGGGGCTCTGGATCCCGGC
>JASFKE010000197.1:0-7224 GCA_050118795.1 Desulfobacteraceae bacterium
AAAATTTATGCAAGAACTAAATGTGAATATCGGTCGGGCTCTGTTTGGCGAAAAGACGATGTAACCCTTAAAAAAGAGATCCGGGAGGCCGTCTGGAACGATCAGCAGTTCTGGCCGTTTTAACCCTGGCGTTGTAAAAGTCTTTTTAGCGTGATTGCTTCATCAGGCTTGCCGCGGCCTCAATGCGTTCCACATCGACCGAAACATGCAGCTCGTGTTGTCCGGCACTGAAAATAACCCCCTTTATGGGAGTGACGTCTGAGAAGTCGCGGCCATGACCTACGACGATGTGCTGGTCATATGGGATCTGATTGTTGGTAGGGTCGAAATCGACCCATCCAAATGGGGGCATGTACGCTGAAAACCAGGCGTGGGAGACATCGGCCCCTTTGAGTTTCTCTTTTCCCGGGGGGGGCAGGGTTTCGATATAACCGCTGACATATCGAGCCGGCAGTCCCAAACTGCGCAGAGAGCCGATGGCCAGCTGTGCAAAATCCTGGCAAACCCCCTTGCGGTGTTTCAGCACTTCGGACAGCGGTGTCGCTGTATCCGTAAATCCCGGTTTAAATTCGAAATCGTTGTGGATTCGCTGCATCAGATCCGTCACCGCCAATATCACGGGTCGCCCGGTGGAAAAGCAGGGGCGGGCATAGGCCGCCAGTTCCGGCGCCGATCGCACCAGCGGTGAATCCAATGCAAACTCCACCGCTGCCGCAGATTGAGCGTCCACAGGATTTTCCGTCATCTCGACAACTTTCTCCCAGGCCGGGCATCGGTCCGGATCCTCCGGAGCTGGGCGGGGATCGATATGCACATGGCTTTTCACCGTTACCGCCATCTCTTTATGGGGTTGATGGATGGCAAGATACCAGACGGTGTTGCCGAAGTAATCGGTTCGCAACCGAAGCTCGGAAGCAGTGGGCGTCACCTCGATGGTCTTGCTGATCAGTTGTTGGCTCTCCGATGCCTTGGGGCACAAGCGCACTTCATTGTAGCTGACGCCGGTGGATTCTCCATATCGGTAACGGGTCTCGTGGCGGATGCAAAACTTCATGGGCTCTGCTCCAGGAGCGGGTCAGACAACTGTCTCGATTTGGGCGTGTGAATGAAATAGGCGCGGGAGATGGCATCGGAAGTCTTTTCCAGCAGCAGCCGGTTGCGGTCCAGCAGTTCCATGAGCCTGGCCGGACCGGAACGCTCTGTTCCCATTTCACATAGGCGGTCCGTATCGCTGAGACGTATCTGGGTAACGGCCTCCAGAACCAGGCGTTCCTCTTCTCCGATGCGATAATTGCCGCGTTCTTTGGGCAGCTCGGCGATGTGAGACTGCAGCAGATCCAACTGAAAAATCAGCGAGCGCGGGTTTTTATCGTCCATGAGCAGAAGATCCAGTACCGTGTTGTGCGCCAGATAGGAGCGGTAACGGCGGCGGTAGGTAATCATGTTTTCGGTGGTTTTCAAAACCAATTCCATCATAACCGGATCAGCGGATTGAGGGTTGTCTTGGGCCAGGGTCTGCTGCATGAATCTTCCCATCATCAATGCCCGTTCCAGCCGGCGTCCGATATCCAACAGGACCCAGCCCAATTCTCTGGACATGCTCTCCATGCACAGACCGGAAAAAGCCAGGAGCGAGGTGACCAATCGATTGAGGACAAAAGGCAGCTGATGCCGGTTCAAGGTGTTGAGCCCCAAATTGTTACGGTGCACCTTCATATCGTTGAGCACGTACCAGGTATCCGAGGACCAACGCTCGCGTTCGATTTGCGCCGCATTGAAGAGGAAATCCAGGCTGTTCAGCAAGCTGGATGGGCTTTTATCGTCGCCGATAAAAACCGCCAATATCTCGTAGGGGAGGTGGTCTTGATCTTTTTTTCCAAAAATTTGCCCAGGTTCGTGCACGTGGGTGATTTGCGCAATGGCCTGGATGATGCCTTTTAGACTCTGCCGGGAGTTTTCATCCTCCAGGTAGTCGCTGTCGTCCAGATGCAGGAGAACGGTCCGCAACATGCGTGCCAGCAGTTCCGCGCGTTCGGCATAGCGACCGACCCAGAAGAGGTTCTCCGCCGTCCGGCTGGGAAGCTCGGTCTGGCGCCTGAGGGCTTGCCCAAGGGGGCTTGACCGCATCCATAGACTGGCGTGCTTCTGCGGCGTATCGGCGATGACCCACAGATCCTTTAAGATACCGCCGCTGCGGTCGTTGACCAAGTCGAGTTGGCCGTCGGCCGCACTGCGGGCAATGCCGCCGGGCATTGTTTCAAAGCCTTGCTTTTGATCGGTCACGGTAAAGGTCCGCAACACGGTGTGCAGCGGTTTAAAGCGCGAATCTGCAATGGATGGCGCAGTGGCCAATTCCAAATGGGCCTGGCCGACATAGCGGTGGGGGTGTTGTTCGATTCGCTGCCGCCACTGCTCCTGTTGGTCCCTGGTCAGCATAGCCCCGAAAATGCCGTGCTCATCGGCATTGTGAAATATGGGTTTGATGATCAGCTGGTGGAGATGATCCAGTACGTATCGGCGCTGTGCAGGATCTCCGCACCACCAGGTGGGCAGCGACGGCAGTATCAACTCCTGATCGAGCAGTTTGCGTGCAATGGCGGGCAGGTAGGCGATCAAACCGGGATTTTCCAGCACCCCCGACCCCATAGGGTTGGCCACCACTACATGACCTTGGCGCACGGCTTCCAACAATCCGGCCAAGCCGCCCTCCACAGTGGGGTCCAATTCCAGAGGGTCGCACTGTCGGTCGGTACGCATGCGCAAAATGGCGTCCACCTGCTTCAATCCATATAGCGTTTTAAGCCAGACCCGGCCGTTGCGTATGGTGAGGTCCTCACCTTGCGCCACCGTATAGTTCAAGTAGCCCCCAAGGTAGGCTTGCTCAAAATATCCCTGGTGGTTTGGGGCTGACGCGTAGATGACAATGCGGGGCTGTTCTTTGCGGTTAGGCGCCAAAGCCGCCAGCCCATCGCGAAATTGCCTGAAGAAGGTTGAAAGCCGTTGAACCTTGCAGCCACGGATCAGCTCCGGCATGACATTGGCCATGGCCGTGCGGTTTTCTATGGTATGGCCGATGCCGTAAGGCATCTGGGTCCGGTCGGAGAGCACATTGAAGCTGCCGTCGGCGCTGCGCGCCAGATCGGCCGAGTAGACAAACAGGCGGTGGGACGGCGTCAGCCGGTCATCCCGGCAAGGGCGCAAAAAGCCCCCGTGACCGTAAATCAACGCCGGCGGGAGCAAACCTTCGGTGATGAGCGAAGCTGAACCGTACAGATCCTTAAGGATCAGCTCCAGCAACAGGGCGCGCTGCTCCAGCCCGCTGCATAGGGTTTGCCAATCCTCCCGGCCGACAATCAGCGGAATGGCGTCCAGCTGCCAGTGGCGATGCACCCCTTGGGGGTCGCCATGAATGTTATATGCCACGCCGTTCTCTTTAAGCCGGCGGGTGATCTCCTGATGTTTTTGGCCCAGCTGCTCGCATCCCAATTTTTGAACGCCGTCGATGAAGGTTTGCCAATGCTTTCGAACCGTTAGATCCGGTGTCCACAATTCGTCGAAAACTGTGGAAGGATGTGCATAGGTGTGGCACAGATTCATCTTTGAGGAAGAAGCATGATCCTGGGGTATGGGGTTGCTCGAATTCATGTCGCCTTATTATCCCGTTACGTCGAAAATCGCAAATCGAGGGTGTAGGGATACTCCGGATTGGGCCGGGGGGCGGGGATATCCCTGGGGCCCTTGGGGCCGGAGGCCTCAAAGTGTCCCAGGGCCCCATCCACGCCGGGGGGGTGGATGGGGGGCGCAGGTGTGTGGCCGAACTCCCAAAACCGGTTGATGCGGCGGCTTTCGGCTTCAAAAGCATTGACCGGAAACGCCTCGTAGTTGCGCCCGCCCGGGTGCACCACATGATAGGTGCAGCCCCCCACACTTCTTGCGTTCCAGGTGTCGATCAGATCGAAGACCAGCGGTGAGTGCACACCGATAGTGGGGTGCAGCGCCGAAGGCGGCTGCCAGGCGCGATAGCGCACGCCGGCCACAACCTCTCCATGGGTGCCGGTGGATCGCATGGGAATAGGGCAGCCATTGCAAGTCAAAAGATAGCGGCTGTCGGTCAGGCCTGCGGCCTTGACCTGCAGACGCTCCATCGAGGAGTCCACAAATCTTGCGGTTCCGGTCGAAGAGAGCTCTTCACCCAACACATGCCACGGCTCAAGGGCCATGCGCAATTCGATCTCAATACCCTGGATATGTGTGGTGCCGTAATGTGGAAAGCGGAATTCGAAAAAGGGCGCCAGCCACTCCATGGAAAAATCAAAACCGGATCGGCGTAAATCTTCCACCACATCTTTCAGGTCGGCCTCCACATAGTGGGGCAACATCCATCGATCGTGCAGCTCGGTGCCCCAGCGCACCAGGGGATGCTGGTAGGGGGAGTCCCAGAAGCGGGCGATCAATGCGCGCAGCAGAAGCATCTGGACAATGCTCATTCTGGCATGGGGCGGCATGTCAAAGGCGCGGAACTCGACCAACCCCTGTCGGCCGGAAAGAGAGTCCGGAGAGTAAAGCTTGTCGATGCAAAATTCGGCGCGGTGAGTGTTGCCCGTGATATCCACCAGCAGGTTGCGCAGCAGGCGGTCCACCAACCAGGGGGGAGGATTGTCGTGTTTGGGGATTTGGGCAAAGGCGATTTCCAGTTCGTACAGCACCTCGTCCCGGCCTTCATCCACCCGCGGCGCCTGGCTGGTGGGACCGATAAAGGCGCCGGAGAACAGATAGGAGAGACCGGGATGGTGCTGCCAGAAAGTGATCAGGCTCTGGAGCAGATGCGGTCGGCGCAACATGGGGCTGTCGGCCGGGGTGATGCCGCCCAAAGTGACATGGTTGCCGCCGCCTGTGCCGGTATGGCGGCCGTCCAGCATGAACTTTTCCGTTCCCAGCCGGGCCAGGCGGGCCTGCTCATAAAGCTCGGTGGTGTTGGTCACCAATTCATCCCAGTTGATGCTGGGATGGATGTTAACTTCAATCACCCCCGGGTCCGGGGTCACCTTCAGCACCTGCAGACGCGGATCCTGGGGCGGTTCGTAGCCCTCGATCAGCACAGGCAGCTTCATGGCTGCGGCCGTGCGTTCGATGGCCGCGACAAGCACAAGGTAGTGCTCCAGATAACTGGTCGGCGGCATGAAGATGTAGAGGCGGCCGTTGCGGGGTTCAATGCACAGTGCCGTATGGGGGATTTTGTCCGACGGGCTCTTTTCCCTCTTTTTGGAATTGCTCTGCGTTTGTTCCGGCCCCTGGTTTTTTTTGCCGGCCCCTCGGCTGATGGCTGTTGCAGGCGGCACCGCGGCCTTTATCGGAGATGGGTCGACAAGGGGACCGAAATGGCCCATTGGAGAGCGTTGGGGCATGGGGGCGCGATCCTTTTCAGCCACCCACGGCAAGGATTCCAGCGGCAGACGCATCCCCATGGGAGAGGTCCCCGGGGTTAAGAACATGTGGGGGGTGCGCAGGGGCCAAGGGGCGGAACTCCAGGTCTGCGCTTCAAAATCCCACTCCAGGGGCAGGGCGTAGCCCACCGGTGCTCCGGGGTCGCCGCGAAGCAGCTGAGCCAGACGCTGCCGCTCCAAAGGCGCCTTCAGGTCGAACTCCAGCGGGTCGATGTTGACGGGAACCTGCCCCTCGCTCCACAACAGGTATAGGGTGTCCTCGTAGCCGGCCATCACGTGCCCCTCCGCCAGTCCCAGTTCTGCGCACAAGTGGGTCATGAATTTGAGCGCCCGGTCCTGATCCGCGCCGTAGTCGTGGCTTTCGTCCCCCAGCAGGTCGGTATCGTTCCATATGGGCCGGCCGTCCTTGCGCCAGTAACACGACAGCGCCCAGCGGGGCAGAGGTTCACCCGGATACCATTTGCCTTGACCGTAATGGCGCAGGCCGTTGGGCGCGAAGGTGCGCCACAATCGTAAAAAGAGGTCGTCGGCCAGGGCATGCTTATGTTCCCCGAGCGCCGCCGTATTCCACTGGGCCGATTCCATATCGTCGATAGAGACAAAGGTCGGCTCGCCCCCCATGGACAGGCGCACATCCCCTTTTTCCAGAGCCGCTTCGACCTTGCGGCCCAGCGCATTGACCGCCTGCCACTGCTCTTCGGTATAGGGTTTTGTGACCCTCGGATCTTCGGCAATGCGCTCGACCCTGTTGGCATAGGAGAATTGGGTTTCGCATTTGTCGGTGCCGCCGGTGACCGGAGCGGCGCTGACGGGGTCCGGTGTACAGGCCAGGGGAATGTGGCCTTCGCCGGCAAAGAGACCGGAGGTGGGATCAAGGCCCAGCCAACCGGCTCCCGGGATATAGACTTCGGCCCAGGCATGCAGATCGGTGAAATCGGCATCCGGCCCCGAGGGGCCATCCAGCGATTTGACATCGGCGGTCAACTGCACCAGGTAACCGGAGACAAAACGGGCGGCCAGTCCCAAATGGCGTAGAATCTGTACCAGCAGCCACCCCGTGTCACGGCACGATCCGGTCCCGAGTTCCAGGGTTTGTTCGCAGCTCTGGATGCCGGGTTCGAGACGTACGGTATATTTGATCTGCTTGCACAGGCGCTGGTTGAGGCCCACCAGGAAATCATTGATCCGCTCTTTGAGGCCTTTTACATTCGCCACCCACTTTCGCAACAGCGGCCCCTGCTCTTCGGCCCGCAGATAGGGCCAGAGCTCTTTTTTGAGTTGGTCAGGGTATTCAAATGGAAAATTTTCAGCGTAATCTTCCATGAAATAGTCAAATGGATTGATCACCGTCATTTTGGCGATCAGATCGACATCGATCTTCAATCGGCGCGTCTTTTCCGGAAATATCACCCGGGCGGCAAAATTGCCGAAAGGATCCTGCTGCCAATTGATAAAGTGGTTTTCCGGCATAATCTTAAACGTGTAAGCTTCGATGGGGGTCCGGCAGTGGGGCGCGGGCCGCAGGCGAAAAACATGAGGTGACAGGGATACCGGGCGGTCGTAGCTGTATTCGGTACTATGGCGCAGGGCAATGCGAATGGACATGGTTGTATATGCCTCCAAATCTGAAACAGGGTGCCGGGGTAGAGATTGTTCGATGTAACCGCAGAGCGCCACCCCTCCCCATACAATCAACACGCCGCAAACGGTTTGTAGACGGAAATCCCGACCCTCCTCATCGGGGGGGGGGAGATCGTCGACAAAAATATGCACATAACAC
>JASFKE010000198.1:0-7221 GCA_050118795.1 Desulfobacteraceae bacterium
TTACCCTATTGGCACTATGTGGATTGTGTGTTGGGCCGTTTGGAATGTTTGTGGCTGTATTTATTTGTGCCTCTTTTGGAGGGATTGCTGGTATGGAGCTGTTTAAAAAGGGTGGCGGCAAGCTTTATGATTTAGCGCCTCTAATCAACAACAGCCAGATCTATCACTCGCCTGACCATTTTTTATCAGAGGCGGTTAAATGACATCACCAGAACTTGTTGCAGGATTTTGGGGATTAAGCCTTTGCTCATGGGGACTATTCGCCTTATGGACGGGTTTGTCAATTCAACGCTTTATCGTCAAGCGCTATGAAGTAGAGACGGATTTATCTCAAACGATCTATTTTTCACAGCTTATGCCGTTTGCCAAACATCTGCCGGATTTTTTCAGTTCACCGCTATATCTTGGCCATCTGCTGTCGTTTGTCTGGGGCTGGCGGATTGTAAAATTTATAAAAGAAAAAAGAAAAATGATCTATTATTATGATGACATCAATAACCCGGAAGATGTTACCCGTCACTTTGCTGAAAAAGAGATTCGAAAAGCCAAAAGATTTATAATTGCCTGCCTTATTGTCGTTGCCCACGGCATTGCCTATTATATTTTTCGCTCCATCTGGCCGGAGCTGTTTGATTGATGAACCAACACCGATGGGTAAATTGTAGCGAGCTTTTGATATTCTGGTTTGAATATTTTATTCAATTGTGCATAAAGTGGGATTGCAGTTTGCTCGGCACCAAAGGTAACGTAACGGCTACACCTCCCACATGGCGAAAATCCTATGCAAAAAAAGCGCGGCATATCCCGGGAAATCAAAGATCTGATCTATCACCCGCCCCAGCATTGGCGGGCCTTGAGTCAAGCGCTGATCAACGCCACTAGAAACTGCCTGTTGGCAGTTGACAGCCGCGGCGTTATTTTCCTGGCCAACACTATGGCATACGAGAAATTCGGGGCGGTGTTTAAGTTACCGCTTAAAGATGTCATACCCGAACTGGTTGGAATCGTTGATAAGACCATAGCTGACGGCAAACGCCGGATGGAGATCTCCCTGCAGGTCAAATCCGGAGATTATCTGACGAGCGTCAGCCCCGTAACGCTGTCGGGAGAGTTGGCAGGGGTCATCTGCCTGCTGGAGGAGAGCACCGATCTCGAAAAAACCGCCATGAAGATGCGTTTTTTCCAGAATATCATCCGAGAGCTCGACGCGATTATAGATTCATCCTCCGAAGGGCTGTTCGTCTGCGATGCCCGGGCAAATGTCATCCGTGTCAATCCGGCCTCGGAGCGTATTCACAATACCGAGGCAAAAGAGCTGATCGGAAAAAATATGGTGGATCTGATAGATCAGGGGTTTATCGATCGATCAGCCGCCCTGGAAGCCAGTCAAAGCAAAACCACTGTTTCTTTGTTGCAAGAGAAAGACAACCGCAAGCTAATCTCCACAGGAACGCCTGTTCTTGATGATTCGGGCAATCTTATCCGTGTTGTCGTCAGCGAAAGAGACATTAGTGAAATCGATAGGTTACAGCGTGAATTGGAGGAGCAGGCATCCCTTAAAGACCAATTGCAGCACCAGTTGCTTGAAATCCGGCAGACGGAGTTGAAAAGCAACCAGATCATCGCCCGAAGCCCCACTATGCTCAGGGCGCTGGAGAGAGCGCTCAAGGCAAGCTCCGCCAATTCATCGGTGCTGATCACGGGGGGGTCGGGAGTCGGCAAGGGCCTCATCGCCAACCTGATCCATAAAAATTCCAGCCGGTCTAAAAACCCGTTTATCAGGATCAACTGTGGCGCCATACCCGAGACCCTCATGGAGTCTGAACTCTTCGGATACGAAGCAGGGGCATTTACCGGTGCCCAAACCCGTGGAAAGCCGGGCTCCCTGGAACTGGCCAACGGCGGCAGCCTGTTCCTTGACGAAATCGCCGAACTGGGGCTGACCGCCCAAGTGAAATTGCTTCGGTTTTTAGAGAACGGACGACTCACCAGGCTTGGGGGATCAAAGGTTCGTACCATAGACGCGCGCATCCTGGCGGCGACCCATCGCAATTTGAAAGATATGGTCGCAAAAGGAACCTTCCGAAACGATCTTTATTACCGCCTAAACGTTATCCCCCTGCATCTGCCGGCGTTGCGGGAGCGCAGCGATTGCATCCCTCCTCTTATAAGATATTACATTGATTATTTTGCCGATATAAACGACACACGCAAGCGCATAGGCCGGTCTGCCCTCGACGCGCTGCTGGCCTATCCCTATCCGGGAAATGTACGCGAACTCATGAATATCTGTGAACGGGCGGTGGTCATGTCGGAGACCGAAGTCATCGATCTGCAGGATCTTCCCAAAGACGTCGCCCGGCGCACGCCAGAGCCGGCTGATTTAGCCGACGAATGGCCTGGGGATATGACGCTGAAACAAATTCTTGAAAAGGTGGAGAGAAAAGTGTTGCTCCGAACACTGGAAAAATATAAAAATCAGAGTGATGTGGCCGCAGCGTTGGGTGTCAGCCAGCCGACCATTGCCCGCCGGCTAAAAAAACATGATATTCAGTTATGAATATCAATTTCCCTCGCCCCACGCCGTCGCCCTGGTTGATATTGAATTTTTTTACGGATCCGTAGCCACACGCGCATTTGTCACACGCTTGTTTTTTGGTTCTCGCCACCAACCTGAACTGCATCACAATTGCCTCTCATTCTGGATAAGCATCTAAATCAGAACAATATTTTCTTTGCGAAGTGATTGTTTCCAAAACCATTGACCGATCTATTATTGCCAAATGAGGCCGTAAAAAAAACAACGCCAAATTCATCGACGTTGAGATATCCGAAGGCTTTGGTACGTCTTTTGCTAAGCTATTAGGATACCGCCAAAGAGAAGGTCAAGTAAACGGACGGTACGGTCGATATAAACGGCAATGGATTTTTAACAGCCTATCACTATCGAACGCGTTTCAACAACTGTAAATGGAAGGATTCACAATGGTTTCAATTCAGTTCGGTCTCTACTTGGTGCTCATGCTGGGTATCGGTTACTACTCAATGAAAAGAACAAAAAACAATGAGGATTTTATTATCGGTGGCCGATCGCTGGGACCGATCACATCGGCCGTGAGCGCCGGCGCGTCCGATATGAGCAGCTGGTTGCTCCTGGGCCTGCCTGGAGCCGTCTTTGCCGCCGGCCTTGTTGATGGTATCTGGATCTCCCTCGGGCTGGTCCTGGGTGCCTATGGCAATTGGTATGTTGTCGCACCAAGGCTCAGGGCATATACCGAAAAGCTGAATTCGGTGACCTTGCCGACCTACTTGTCCAATCGATTTGATGACGATTCGGGAGTGCTCAGGACTGTATCGGCCATTGTGATTCTTGTCTTTTTTACCTTGTATGTTGCCTCCGGTCTCAAAGGCGGAACACTGCTTTTTGCACACAGCTTCGGGGCCACCGAACAAACAGCGCTGATCGTAACCACGGTTGTGGTTGTCTCCTATACCTTTTTGGGCGGTTATATGGCCGTTTGCTGGACAGATTTGATTCAGGGACTGCTCATGTTAGCCGCATTGACCTTCTGTTCACTCATAGCCTATTTTGCGATATTCGGATCAGGTGTGGATATTGCGACAATAAACCCGAAGGCATTTCAGTACAAGACCACATGGCTGACAGGCGCATCGCTCATGGCTTGGGGCTTTGGCTATTTTGGACAGCCTCACATCCTGGCCAGATTTATCGGTATCGACAGCGTCGCATCTGTGCCCAAGGCCAGACGCGTCGGCATGACCTGGATGGTTGTCTGTCTTCTTTTATCTGTTGCAATCGGGCTGATGGGGATCGGTTATAATGAAATCGCTCCAATGGATGGCGTCTCAGGCCCGGACGGCAATAAAGAGAGAATCTTCCTGGCCATGGTAAGCGCTTTGTTCCATCCGGTTTTCTCGGGCTTTGTTCTGGCGGCGGTGTTAGCGGCGGTGATGTCGACCGCAGATTCACAGCTGCTGGTGTTAACTTCCGCACTGACAGAAGACCTTCCCTTTTTCAGCAAGTACGATGATAAGAAAAAAGCGTGGATCAGCAGATTCGGCGTTGTTGGATTTGCGTTGATCGCACTTGTCATTACAGCGACTAGCGGCGGTACCATCCTGGCGATGGTGGGTTATGCCTGGGGAGGATTCGGAGCCGCTTTCGGGCCCCTGGTAATCCTCTCGTTAACATGGAGAGGCACAACCAAAGCCGGCGCACTTGCCGGAATGATCGTCGGTGCAGCCACGATTTTTGTTGTCAAGAACTATATCAAAATCGAAGGCGAGTACTTCTATGAGCTGTTGCCGGGCTTTATTTTAGCTTTCGTAGCAATTATCGTTGTCAGCATGTATACAGCCAAACCATCTGAAGAGACGTTGAAAAAGTTTGATGCATCACAGAGATAATATTCCTGGTCCTGATGACATCGCCAATGTAAAATTTTAACATTTCGGTTCGACACAAGATATGAATGTGTCGAATCCGATGATAGGAGGTAAACTTTGATGGAACCTAAAGAACTCGGTCCAACCGCCAACCAGGCCCTATCCCTTGCCCGCACCTGGCAGGACCGGGCGAATAAATTGCTGACCTCGGAAGAGAAGGCGATCCAGGAGCAGATGCAGCGGTTGATGACCCACCCCATCGACAAGGCGGTTTTGACCAAAATGATCGATCAAAGTTTCCGGCCCAAAGACACCGCCCGCGTAGCGGACCAAGTCAATGCGATCCTGACATCGTACGGAATCCCCGATTTTTTCCCCAAAGTCGAGCGACTTTTGATCCAGATGTTTTTGGGTTTTGGAAAGCACTTTCCGGCATTTACCGTTCCCAAAATGATAAGCCGGATGCGCGGCAGCAGCAGCCGCGCCATCATTCCGGGGGAAGAAGAGGCCCTGCTCGCCCACCTTTTAAAAAGAAAGCAACAGGGCGTTCGCATGAACATCAACCATCTGGGCGAGGCGCTGCTGGGTGAAAAAGAGGCCCGCCGGAGGCTCGATACCTATATCGAGGATATGAGAAACCCGGAGATAGAGTATATTTCCGTGAAGATCTCCACCATCTATTCTCAAATTTTGCCTATCGCATTCGACCACACCGTAAAAATCCTGAAAGAGAGACTTACCGAACTTTACAGCGTCGCCGCTGCAAACGTTTATGTCCGGTCGGACGGCACGAGGGTTCCCAAATTTGTCAACCTGGACATGGAAGAGTACCGTGACCTGGACATTACCAAGACAGCGTTCATGGAGACCCTGGACCAGCCGCAATTCAAGAATTATGAGGCCGGAATTGTGCTCCAGGCCTATCTTCCCGATTCGTACAATATCCAAAAAGAGCTTACCGAATGGGCCATCAAAAGGGTCGCCGACGGGGGGGGCGGTATCAAAATTCGAATCGTCAAGGGCGCCAATATGGAGATGGAGCAGGTGGAGTCCTCCCTGTTCAACTGGCCCCTGGCCCCCTACAACAACAAGCTGGAGGTGGATGCCAATTACAAACGGATGGTGGAATACGGCCTTCGCCCCGAAAACGCAAAAGCGGTCCAGCTCGGAATCGCCTCCCACAACCTGTTTGAACTGGCGTTCGCCAGCAAATTGGCTGAAGAGAGAAATCTGAAAGACTATTTTTACTTCGAGATGCTGGAAGGAATGGCGGATCATGTGCGCCGGGCCCTTGGCGAAATCTCAGGCGATGTTTTGCTTTATGCTCCGGTGGCCAAAAAAGATGAATTCATCAGCGCCATCGCCTACCTGATCCGGCGCCTCGATGAAAACACGGCGGGGGAAAATTTCCTGCGCTACTCCTGCAACCTGAAAACGGACTCCAAGGAGTGGACTTTTTTAAAGGAGCAATTTCTCGCCTCCGTCCAATATATGGACAAGGCGTCCGCGAACCCTAACCGCACCCAAAACCGCACCAGTGAAATTTTCCCCGAAGAGACGGGGACCTATTACGAGCGCGAATTCCAAAATGAGCCGGACACGGACTGGTCCCTGGCGGGCAACCGCCGATGGGCCGAACAGATCCGGAAACAGTGGGAAAAAGGATCCGGCGACGAACCGGCCAAAATCCCGGTGGTCGTGGCGGGGCAGGAACTTTTCGATGAGCGGCAAATCGGTGAATACGTGGATTTGTCCACCGTAAATGAAAAAACCGGCGAGTCTGTTTGCGTCGGACAGTACGCCCTTGGAAACGAGGAGGACGCACGGCGCGCCGTTGAAACCGCCAAAGCGGACCCGGATGGATGGAGAGAAAAAACCGCCCAAGAGCGCCATAAGATTTTATCCCGCGCGGCCATGGAGATGCGCCACGCCAGAGCCGGGCTTATCGGCGCCGCCGCCGCCAATACCGGCAAGATCTTCACCGAGGCGGACGTGGAGGTATCCGAAGCCGTAGATTTTACCGAGTATTACTCCTATTCGGTAAACCAGTTCGACAACATGGAAAATCTTCAGTGCAAAGGCAAGGGCGTCGCCCTGGTCATCACTCCCTGGAATTTTCCCATCGCCATTCCCTGTGGCGGTATCGTTTCATCATTGGCGGCCGGAAACACGGTCATATTCAAACCCGCGTCCGCTTCGGTCATGGTGGCCTGGGAGTTGTGCCAATGCCTGTGGAATGCCGGGATTTCCAAAAACACGCTTCAACTCTTGCCTTGCTCCGGTTCCCAGATCGGGTCGAAGCTGACCGTGCATCCGGATGTGGACTACATTGTGTTGACGGGGGGCACGGACACGGGCATGCGCATCTTAAAAGAGCGGCCCGATGTTTTTCTGGCGGCTGAAACCGGCGGCAAAAACGCCACCATCGTCACCGCCATGGCCGACAGGGACCAGGCCATTAAAAACGTGATCCAGTCGGCCTTCGGAAACTGCGGGCAAAAATGCTCTGCCACATCGCTTTTGATCCTTGAAAAGGAGGTCTACGAGGACGCGCATTTCAAACAGCAGCTGGTGGATGCCGCCCAAAGTTACAAAACAGGTTCGGCGTGGCAGTTTCAAAATAAAATGGGTCCGCTGGTGAACAAACCCGACAAAGATCTGCATAGGGCCCTGACCACATTGGAACCCGGAGAGACCTGGGCCCTGAAGCCCGAAAAGTTGAATAACAATCCCTATATGTGGACCCCCGGAATCAAGTACGACGTTAAGCCCGGAAATTACACCCACATGACCGAATTTTTCGGTCCGGTCCTG
>JASFKE010000199.1:0-7203 GCA_050118795.1 Desulfobacteraceae bacterium
TAATCGTCCGTATCGTAATAAAGGGTTTCATAAGCGAACGATCGGTTCTGCCCAATTTCGAGGATTTTATATTTTTGGGTCAGATGGTCGAATACATCTGCGAGCTGATCCTTGTGAAAAGTGAATTTGGTATCATACCGTTTCAGCAACTTGATGCCGTTCATGTCATCCAGGGTCGTCGGATGGAAATCGGCAAGTGCGTTTTCCATTTGGTTCATTGGGTCACCTTTTAATCCAGTTTCTATGTCACTATTTTTGGCATAGGACATGTTTTTGAATTCGATTCGGTCGCTTTCTAGCAAATTCCTAACATATCAGGCGCTATTTTTTAAAAGGGTTGCATATTCCCCCTCTTGCGCTCCGAAATGGGTTTCGGGCATCGATTTTTAAGGGATTTCCACTTATGGTATAAAGCCTGAAATGGGTCGGTACGTTCCCGGGGTCTACATACACGCGGTGGAAAGCGGTTCTGGGGGTTGGGGCCCCCGCATCCCTGAATAAAGGATTTTATTAATGGCTGTCAACTTTTTACAGGTCGTAGCGTGGCGCCGCGTTTAAAAAAAGGCTATCCCGCCAATTGGATGCTGTACAATAATTTGTATTTATACACAATCGCCGGGCTTGCACACTCAACACAGCAAAAAGCAGGTTCCTAACTTGTAGACAACCTATCAGCCCGGTATGGAGGAATTGTAGTGGAATCGTGGTGAAATTATGGAAAAAAGATAAACTTGTTCCAAAACCACAAGAAGACAATTGTAATTTTGGCGAAACGGCGTACAGACCAAGGGAGCCTTTTTCCACAAACCGGTTCATCGAAATCTAACCGCATCGACACGTGGGATTAACGCAGGTGTGTTCAGCTTCTGACGATTGAATCATCATTAAAGGAACTGACAACCACCGGATATGAGATCGGCTCCCACCCCTATAAGCCCTATCACCATCAACAACGTCCGTGTTGTTCTACCTGATGGTGTCATTGAAAAGGAGAGCAACCAATGGAATTTATACGCAACGCTGAGGTGGCCGATGCCGAGGGGATCTCGTCGCTGCTGGAGCAGCTGCAACACCCCAGCACGCCGGAGCACATTCGCCGTCAAATCCGCCGCATCGACACCGATGATGCGGAAGCTGTTTTTGTGGCGGTTGATAACACGACGGTGGTCGGTGTGCTTGCCATACAGGTCGCGGTCCAGTTCCATCAGGAGCCGCCGGTGGCACGCATCATCGATCTGTGCGTGTTGGATAGCCATCGTCGCATGCAGTTCGGACGGATGTTACTGGACGAATCCGAGAAATTTGCCCGCAAGGCCGGTTGTTGTCGCATGGAAGTCACCGCCAGCAATTTCCGTCTGGGGGCACACCAGTTTTACGCCCGCAACGGCCTGGATCAGACCCATCGTTACTTTCGCAAGGAACTAACCCTATTTTAATCCGTCCGGATCGAACTTGATCACGGCCGTCTCATCGGCACGACACGTATGGGTCTCGCCGGCGGTCACCGTATCGGTGCGGCCGTCGCTGAAGCGCCGGGCCACAAGGCTGCCTTCCTGCACATCGAAACGGGTTCCTTCATTGGTGTAAGTCTGAATGTAAATGCCCGGCTCCAGGATCGTGGCCTCTGCATTGTATGAGGCCAGAATCATAGGCTGATTGTCCGGTTGCCGGCCGATCTCAAAACGGACCGTACCGCCGGACAGATTGGTACGTTTGCCTCCCGCGTTTCCATTTAACAACAAGGAGGTGTCATCTCCCAGGATCAAGGTTGTACCATCGTCCAGATAAGTCAATTCCAGAACCGCCGGACCGATAGTGTTAAACCCGTCGCCGGCCATGGCAAGCATATCAGGCTGGAACGTCACCGTTTCGGATCCGCGTTTGATCATCACTTTGCCCTCCAGTTTTGTCACCTTGGCCAGAGCGCCGTCCTGAAACCCTTCGGTTTTTTCAATAGTGAAAAATTTTGCGGCAAGCAGGACAGCAAGAATCAACCCGATGCATGCGGCGGTTGCGGTAATGCGCCTCTGCCGCGCCTTGCTGCTGGAAAAGTCGTCAAATTTAATGGAAGTCTCCGCCATAGGGGGTTCCTTAAATGAAAAATTTTCGTATCCTTGCCGACACCAAATCCAGGATGCTCACCGTAACCACGATCACGATAATGATTGCAGCCGTCTTGCCATAATCGAAGCTGCGGATGGCGTCCCAAAGCGTATATCCGATTCCTCCGGCACCGACGATGCCGACAACGCTGGCCGAACGGACGTTGGATTCAAAGCGGTACAACGAATAGGAGATCCACAGCGGCAGCACTTGCGGTATAACGCCGTAGGTGATCTCTTCTGCGATATGCGCACCGGTGGCCCGGATGCCTTCCACAGGTTGAGGGTCGATGGCCTCGACAGCTTCGGAGAACAGTTTGGCAAGGGTCCCCATGGTGTGCACAAACAGCGCGAGCACTCCGGCAAACGGCCCCAGTCCGACTGCGGCGATGAAGAACATGGCGAAAATCATCTCGTTGATCGACCGGGCGGTATCCATGATTCGCCGAACCGGCTGATAGATCCACACCGGTGCGATGTTGGCCGAGCTGAGCAATCCAAAGGGAACGGCCAGCACCACCGCCAGAAAGCTGCCCCAGATGGCGATCTGCACCGTCACCACCATTTCGCGCACAATTTCACGCCAGTATGCGAAATCCGGGCTGGAAAATCCGGCGGCATACTCCATCATGTTGTGCCGGAATTGATACAACATCATGGGCTTCATTTCAGCGCCGATATAGGCCCACACCAGAGTCGCCAGGCCGGCGAGCGCGATTATGATGCGTGTGATAACAGCCCGGCGTGATAGCTGCGGCACCCTCAATTTTAGATTTTCAAAATCGGAATCTGTTGATGCAACTGCGGTAGAATTCTGCATAAGCTGTACCTGCTGCCCAGATCGTGCAAAAAAAGATGGAAAAAAGGGGCACAGCGGCGGCCGAATCCGGCGCTGCCCCAGTCCTTTTATGGAGCTAGTATTTATGGGTCATGGCGAAAAAGGATTTCAGGGCTTCCAGCTCTTTCTCGATCTCGGCCACACGCTGACGCTTGCTGTCAGAGTCGAGGTCTTTGTTATTCTGGATTTTGATGCGGTTTTTGACCAGGGAAATCTGGCGGATGGGAATCAGTTGGCGGTTGTCTGAATTGTTGAACGGCGCCCATCCCGAAGAGATGCCGGCCAGGATTTCGCGCTCACGCTTTGCATCCGGACCGAACCGGCCATAGGCCATGAAAATTCCTTTCAGTTTGGCCTTGGTCTCGTCCGGCAGATCTTTGCGCCAGCAAATGGGATCGTTAGGAATCAAAGGGCTCTGCCAAATGATTTTGATATTCTTGGCCTTGTCCGGAAAGTTCTTTTGGAAGCGTTTTTGGGCCATGGTGTTGTTGGTGGCGAAATCCACCTGCTTGTTGGCTACAGCCAGATTGTTGGCCTCATGATTGGCGTTGCGCACCTGCTTGAAGTGATCTTCCGGAGTGATGCCCTTTTTGGCCCAGATGTAGTAGCTGGGAATCAAATAGCCGGAGGTGCTGTTGGGGTCGCCGTTGCCGAAGACCAATTTCTTGCCGGCTGCGATGATGTCATCAATGGTGTTGTACGGGCTGTCTTTATGAACGATGACCACCGACCAGTAACCCGGTGTGCCGTCGATATCGGTACGCTGAGCAAAGACTTCGCCGCCGGCGCGATCCACGGCCTCCATAGCGGATTTGTTGCCAAACCAGGCGAAATCAACCTTTTTAAAACGCATGGCTTCGATGATACCGGCATAATCGGATGCATATTTGGTCTTGATCCCGATGCCCATTTTTTTGGATAAATCCGCCGCAAAAGGTTCAAAATACTTCTTTAAATTGTCGATGGAGTCGGTGGGAATAATTCCGAAAGTCAGCTCTTTGGGCTCGGTCTTTGAGCCGGCCAGAGCGGGCTGCACGGCCACCAGCAGTGCTATGGCGACAAAAAGCGTGGTGAGTGTACGTCTTCTCATTTTTACTTCTCCTGTTTGGTTATTGGTTTGCCGCAATTTTAAGGCGCCAACTGGGGTACGGGCATATTGACCTCGATACAGGTGTCGTCCCGATCGATCTCCTCATTTTTCTTTTTCTTTATCTTAGAGTAGATATCGAGACCTTCCTCAACGTCGCAAAATTCTGTGCCGTAAAGGTTTTGAAGTATTGCCGTTGTGAGCTCGGACGATGGACCGTCGTAAACGATCTGGCCATTGCGTAATCCGACGCAGCGGTCGCAAAATTGCATGGCAAAATCGACCTGATGCAGGCTCACAAGGACCGTGATTTTATTCTCGCGGTTGACCTTGCGCAGCATGCGCATCACTTTTCGGGAGGACTCGGGATCCAGGGAAGCGATGGGCTCATCAGCCAGAATCACATTTGCTTTTTGAACAAGTGCGCGTGCAATTGCGGCGCGCTGTTGCTGCCCGCCGGACAGTGTGCTGGCGCGTTGCGCGGCGTACTCGGCCATTCCCACTTTAGCCAGCGCTTGCACAGCGGTATATTTTTCCGAATAAGTGAACCAACCGAACAGACTGCGCCAGATCGGAACCTGTGAAAGCATACCGGCCAGGACATTTTTCAGCAGGGAGAGCCGCCCAACCAAATTGAACTGCTGGAAGATAAATCCGATATCCGCTCGAATATGGCGGATTTTGGTGTTCAGATCCCCGCTGATTTGCACCGTCTTTTCAAGGGCGCGCACATAACCGGACGAATCATCGCTGATATGCAAGCCACTGAGGTGTTTGAGAAGGGTTGATTTGCCCGAGCCGGATGGACCGATCAATGCAACCATTTCTCCCGGTGCCGCTTGCAAGCTGACATTGCTCAGTGCCTGTGTCTTTCCGAACGTTTTACTCAACTGGTCGACTTCGATTGCCAGGGGGTGTTTGTCTGCCAGAGGGCACTTGTCAGATTGATCCATTGTGCTGTCCTTTCTCATCATACCGGCTCGCTGAAACTAGTTTAAAAACCTTTCTCAGCCATGACATGGCCGTTGGACGGCCTGCCGTAGCGACGGATCATATTTTTCAATGAACTTTTCGATGCCCAATCTGCGAAAATCATGCATTGCCTGGGTCAACTGTTCGTGCGACCAGTTCCACCAGCAAATACGTCCTAAGCCCTGTTGCACAGCCTCCGGAAACCGCTTCCGAATCGGTTTGGCCGGAATGCCGGCTACGATGGTGTAGGGGGCCACATCTTTGGTGACCACTGCGCCTGCTCCCACCACAGCGCCATTGCCGATCTTTGTTCCCGCTAGAATTGTGGCGCCGTGCCCGACCCACACATCATGACCGATGGTTACCGGCTTGCTGCGGCGCCGGTTGAAAACTTCCGGATCGTCTTCTCCCATACCGAATTGACGGCTGCGATAGGTAAAGTGGTGCTGCGTCGCTCGTCGCATCGGGTGATTGCCGGGATTGATTCGGACCATGGCAGCGATTGAGCAGAATTTTCCGATCCGGGTGTAGATCACATTGCCGTCATTGGTGATATAGGAGTAATCTCCAATGAGCGTTTCCTGAATAACTGTCCGGGCCCCCACTTCTGTGTAGGCGCCCAAATGGCTGCCGATGACCTTGGCGTCCGGGTGGATCCAGGGATCAACCGATAACTGCTTACACTTTTGCGGGCGTTCTTTGTGAATCATGGGCTCGGTTTGCTGCATTCGATTCTCTTTCATTGTGTTTTGAAAAATCGATTCATATAATGCTTCTGGATTTCTTCAATCAGGTCGCGGATGATATGACGGTAAGCCCTAAGGCCGGTCTCCGCTTCTGCAATTTATCGTTTGAATCTACTGTATGGAATTGCTTATACCTACGCGGCAATTGTTCGCATTGCGCTAACATCAAGTTAAATTTTGATTGGCTTGCATGACACGGCCCGGCTTTGTTGAACAAAAAAAATCGAGGCGAATTCAATCAAATTCTTGCATGATCCGCACCGTATCCTAACAAAATCGATTTAGGGTTTCACTGGTCCAATAAGCGCAAGGAAAAACGTGAAAAAGATAAAGATGAATAGAGAATTAATTCAAAATCGACTCGTTCATATAAGGGAAGTTCTACCTGAGATGAATGCGCAAGAGATCAAGCTCTTGTCTGAAGCGCTGCCCATGGATCGCGTCAGAGTGATCCATGCACCCCATACCGGATTGATTATGGCCAAGGTTCGGGACTGTTTCGATACCGAGTTTCTCCTCGGCGAAGTGCTGGTAACCAGAGCTGAAGTCGAATATGAAAGCCAACGCGGACAGGCGACCCTGATGGGAGATTTGCCGTCGGCCGCCCTGCTCGCTGCTGTTTTGGAGGCGTTGTGCCTCAAAGGCGACACTGACTATTTCGAATCGGCCCACGTCATCTGTCGGCCGGCCATGCAACGGTTTGCCGCACGCCGAAAACAGCAATCGCGTCTGGTGGCCGCCACGCGGGTGAATTTTAAATCCATGGCAGTGGAGGCTTGACGATGGTGGATCAAATGCAACCCGAAGTGATGCAGGTTATCTTTCGCCTGATGCTCAAAGCCATGAGCTACCCGGGACGTTGTTACAGCGTTACCCAGGACGCGCCTGAAGCCCTTGGCCTGCTCGCCGCCGATTGCCTGATCGATCACGAAGCCACCTTTGCCGTGATCGGATTCGAACCATCTGACCAGGCCGAAGGCATCCAGCGTCGGACCGGCTCGGTATGTGTGGAGGCCGATCAGGCCGATTTCGTTTTCATCAATGGCAATAGCAGTCAGGGCCGCATCGAATCGGTCAAGCGCGGTACAGCGGCCTATCCCGATGAAGGCGCCACTGTGGTCTATCAACTGCCCTGCGCGCAGCTGGATGAGCTTGAGGTTAATCGGCTGGGGGCCGTTCGTATGACGGGTCCCGGAATCAAAGAGATGATTTCGCCTCCGGTTGCCAGTCTTGATCAAGCGGAATACGCGCTGCTGAGAGATGTCAACGCCGGCTATCCGCTGGGGGTCGACACCTTTATCATGTGGGGTGCATCGCACGTCATGGCGATTCCCCGCTCTACACGCATCTATGTGAGTTGACGCCATGGGTTATATTGCCGTCAAAGGCGGAACCGAAGCCATCTCCAACGCGGCGGCCTATCTTCGCTGGCTGCAGGCTAACAGCGAGAGCGATCCG
>JASFKE010000200.1:0-7201 GCA_050118795.1 Desulfobacteraceae bacterium
CCACGACGACCATGACATCCCCGGCTTCGATGACGGTGTCGGCCTTGGGGTTGAATACCATCTGATCGTCCGGTTTTCGAATGACGATGATGATCACATCGTACTCTTGCCGGATGGCGGAGTCCTTCATGGTTTTGCCGGCCATTTTCGAGGTGGGCCTGATTCTGATCTCCTCAACCTGTATATCCACCCTATCGTCTGCAAAAGCCATCTCTAAAAACTTGATGACGGTGGGCCTCAATATGGCATGCGCCATGCGTCTTGCGCCTAAATCGTAGGGGGAAATCACTTTGTCGGCGCCGGCGGCCTGCAATGTTTTTTTGGTCGTATTTTGACTGGCGCGGGCTACGATAAAAAGCCCGGGATTCATCTCTTTGGCGATGAGCACCAGAAAAACGTTGTCAGCATCGGTGGCCACTGCCGTCACCAGGCCCTTGGCGCGATGAATGCCCGCCCGCTCCAAAATTTTTTCATCGTTGGCTTCTCCGATGAGGTAGAGGACGCCATCTTCATCCATTTTGTGCACACGACGATCATCGCGTTCAATGACCACCACATCCACATACTTTTCAATGAGAAACTGGGCCAATACACGACCGATGCGGCCGTAGCCGCAGATGATGAAATGACCGCTCAGTTTATTGATCTGTGTGTCCAATTTACGCCTCCCCATGACCAGTCGAATACGGCCTTCCACCAAAAATTGGATAATGCCGCCGGCCACATAAAGAAAATACCCCACTCCCAGAAAAATGAGCACCACAGTAAAGATACGCCCCGCCACACTCACCGAATGGACTTCGCTGTATCCCACCGTGGCGATGGTGATGATGGTCATATAAAAAGCGTCAAACAGAGACCACTTTTCGATGACCATATACCCCGCAGTACCACCTCCGATGAGGAATACGGAAAGCAATAGGGATATCACGGTTTGCTGGAAACGCCTCACGTAATGATAGCCTCCGCTGGTGTGGCAGACACGCTCTATATTAATTTTAACCAACTAATATTTGAAGAAATTTTGGTTCAGCCGGGCTTTAAAGTCAAGCAGTTTGTACTGTCCGGACACCATCTGCGGTCTGCAATGGCGGATATATCGGTTGCTCAAATTGCAATTGTGCAAAAAAGGGCTTAAATTACCTTGTAGTTGCATATGCCCAAGATCGGCGGGACAATGCCCCCACGCCCCAAAGGGTAAAGCGGCACAGCGCCTTCTCAATACGTGCAACTATCGGGTTTGATATAAAATTTGTACATTCCTGGAGGCCTCGATGTTTGAGCATATCCAACAGATTAAAGGCCGCGTATTGGCAATAAAGATCACTGGTGAAATCACCGACAGAGAGCACGATCACCTCGACCGCATAATCAAGGCCCACATCAGCGCATGGGGCGACATCCGTATTCTGCTCACCGCAAGGCAATATCCCAGCTTCAACAGCGCTGAGGCGCTCTACGAAGACCTGCGCACCATCAAGCTGAACAGTGATCACATCGAACGCCTCGCCGTGGTGGGGGACCGCCCCTATAAAGGCACCTGGGTCGCCCTGTTCGGACTTTTCAGCGGCCTGGAGACGGACTATTTCGAAATGGATCACATCGAAGATGCCTGGCAATGGATAACCGAGGGCGTTACGGTCATGGCCCAAAAGCAAGCCGATTAGAAATTGCCTGATACGCAAGGTTTAGCCTCCGCCGGTGTCACGGGGCCGCCGGGCGCTGCCTATACCACCAAAACGCGTCGGGCCGATGATGGAGGCATCAATTTTTTATCGATCCAATTTGGGGCAATCCTGTCTGCAACATCCAGACTTTGCCCTCGTCCTTGTATCGCCAAACCTGGTGATCGATCATGGTCCTTAACAGATTTCTGTCCAGCAAAAAGTATTGAATCTCCACATCTTGTTCGATGGATCGCTTGTCATCCGACACTTCGACATGGGTGACCTTGTGTCGAACAATTTTGATATTGGCGTATCTCTTATAGTCCACCGGTGGTCTACCCTTCGATGGATCGACAAACCTGGACGCCTGTCGATAGTCCGAATTCTCCAGCGCGTTTTCATAGGACTTTATAATCTCGCTGAACTCATCCACACGGCGGTTACCGGCCATGCCGGCACAACTCACAGTAAGCAGGATCGTAATTAAAATCAAATGGTAACAGCCATATTTCCAAAGGTAACCGGGTTTGGATTTCGGGTCATACATCAGGGCTGACTCCAATCGTCTCATCGGTTTATGGAAAAAGGTCCCCCGGCACGGGTTGCCGATATCCCGGAATCCCGAGGATGCCAATCATCTATATGATTCCATAGGCTTTAATGTTCCCGTCCACGATACACGAATGGGGTTTCGCATGCAACGAAACCCCATCTTTTTAGGGTAATTATTCAGCCATTG
Organism: Desulfobacteraceae bacterium; assembly: GCA_050118795.1. GTDB lineage: Bacteria > Desulfobacterota > Desulfobacteria > Desulfobacterales > Desulfosarcinaceae > JARRKU01. The sequence goes on from JASFKE010000200.1 coordinate 2,407, forward strand.
CCCAAGAGCTGATGATTCTCTTATTCAACCCTGCAGCCGCAAGAGCATTGGGCGTGCTTCATTTTGCACACCGATTCGTGCTCCTTGCTGCTCATGCAGCTCCGGTAGGCCGATTCACAATCCTGATAACAGCTTTTATCAAAACTTGAGTCCGAATCACTCATGACATACCTCCATGTGTTGTTCCACCGGCAATGGAGCGGTCACCGCCCCAAGGTTCGTCATTGCCTTTGACATTATTGCCTTTGACATATAGTTAATCACGATTGCACCGCCTACAACTCGCATAGCGGGAAAATATTCCTTGGGGCATGGCTGAAATTGTCGTCCCGGTGCCTGAATCTTTTTTAAGTTGCTCTGCTGAAAAGGGAGATTGAAAAGTGAGCACGTCCGGCAAAACCGATCAATTACTTCTCGAAGACGGCGCCCTGCGCGACGGACTGCAGTCGGAGACCCGGATTTTCAGCCTGGACGAAAAAAGAACTTTATTCCAAAAGCTTCAAAAAGCCGGTGTTGCGCAAATTCAGGCGGGCTCCTTTGTCCATCCCGATATCGTGCCCCAGATGAGGGATACGGACCAATTGATCCGGACCCTGGGCACTCAGCAGGACACCACTGTTTCGGCCCTGGTGCTGAATGCCCCAGGACTTGACCGCGCCCTTGATTGCGCCGTTGCCCATGTGAGTATGTCGGTATCGGTCAGCGACACCCACAGTCGCAAAAACATCCGGCAGCCTGCCCATACGGCGCTTACAACCATGGTGACGTTGATTGAGCGCGCCATGGGAGCAAACCTTAAGGTTCGGGCAGGCTTGCAGTGTGTCTTCGGGTGCGTATATGAAGGCCCTGTTTCTGAAAAGGCGGTTTTGTCGGCCGCTGAAAAAATGGTTCAAACCGGGGTCCAAGAGCTCAACCTGGCGGACACCACCGGAATGGCCACCCCGTTGGATGTTCAACACATCATCCGCCGGATGGATCAAGAGTTTCCCCACATCCGAATTTCACTCCATCTTCATGATACCCGCGGCCTGGGCCTGGCCAACATGTGGGCCGGCTACGAGGCCGGCGTCCGATCTTTCGATGTTTGCGCCGGTGGTTTGGGCGGCTGCCCCTTTGTCAGAGGCGCAGCTGGAAACGTTCCCACCGAAGACGCTGTAAACATGTTTGAAAATTCCGGCATCTCCACCGGCATCGACCTGGGGCGTCTTTGCGAAGCCGTTGAATTTCTGGAATCCAAACTGGGGCGCAGGCTGCCCGGCCGCATGAAACACGTCTTGGCCTCCCAACCGGGCTATCCCGCACAAAAAGATCCTCGTTGAGAATTGCCGGCCATCGATCTCGGGGTTGGCCAATGGCCGTCATTTTGTGTTATGGTCCTTAACCATGTCACAAATGTTCTGGAGGTCATGTGAGGATCCAAAGCAAAGCCAAAGTCACTGTACGCCACATCACCATCGGCGGCCCCGAGGTTTTAATCTGCATGCCGCTGATGGCCGCAGGATCTTCATCACTGCTTCAGCAGGCAAAGGAGATGGCAACGCTGGAACCCGATCTGTTGGAATGGCGTATCGACGGCTTCGATGGTGTCGAGAGTCTCTGCGCCAGCCTCGCAGTGCTGGAGGCGTTGCGCAGGCAGATCGGCTCCACACCGTTGATCTTTACCTGCCGGATTGAAGCGGAGGGGGGTGCCGCAAAGATTGACCAAGAGCATCGATTGAACTTGATCAATGCGGCCATCCTTTCAGGGCACGTGGATATCGTCGATGTGGAGATGTGCAACGAGAGCGCGTTTATCGCATCGGTACGATCCGAATCAAAGGCGCGGGGCACTAAACTGATATTGTCATACCACGATTTCCAACGGACGCCTCCGGAGGAATTTATCTTCGACAAGCTGAAACAGGCCCAGAGCCTGGGGGCCGACATTGCCAAATTGGCGGTGATGCCAAAAGGGTATGAGGATGTTTTGACGCTGCTCAAAGCTACCCTGAGGGCCAGAACCCATGGCGTTCAGATCCCCATCGTTACCATGGCCATGGGCCACATGGGCAGTGTTACCCGAATCGCCGGAGGATTGTTTGGATCGGATATCACTTTTGCCATGGGCGAAGATGCATCCGCCCCCGGCCAGATCCCCATTGAACGCCTCAGAAACGCCATGCAGGTGGTGTATGACAGCTCATCCTGATTTAGTTTTGGTTGTATAGCGAGATAATTTTTTCAGCCACTTGTGCCGGGGTCAAATCATCCGTCTCAATTTCATAATGGGCGGCACTTCGGTATTTGGGACTTCTGTCTTCAAGAACTTCGGCCACCTCTTGGGTAAAGGTTTTGCCCTCAATCAACGCAGGCCGTTGATCATCGCCGGCAATGCGCCGGACAATGGTATCCACCGATGCTTTGAGCCAGAAAATGGTGCCGCGCTCATTCAAGGCCGCGATGTTTTCAGGCCGCTCGATGACGCCGCCGCCGGTATCGATGATCTTGTGCTCTTTGCCGGACAGGTCGAATGCCACTTCGGTTTCTATGTCTCGGAATTTGGCCCAACCGAAATTTTCCACAATCTGGGGTATGGGCATACCGGCGCGGCGCACGATGTTGGCATCCATGCCTTCATAAGCCATCTGGAGCCGGTCGGCCAAAATCTCACCCACCACACTTTTGCCTGTGCCACGATAGCCGATCAATACAATATTCATGATGTCAAATGCTCCATAACCACGTTGCGCATCACCTCCACGGGAGCTTGGGCGCCGGTAAAGCGTTCAAACTGCAATACGGCTTGGTTGATGAACATCTCAACGCCCGAGATGGTCTGAAGGCCTTTGGCTTTGGCTTCGGACAGCAGTCTGGTCTCCAATGGGGTGTAGACGATGTCAAAAAACACCTGCTCCGGCCGCATGAGCGATGATGGCACCAAAGAGACACCCTCTTTGGGATGCATGCCGATGGGTGTGCAGTGAATGATCACGTCGGCCCTGTCCATGGCATTGGCCAGGACCCCATCGCTCATCACGCCGGAAGTGACGGCGGCCTCGGTGCCATGAGACAGATCGGTGGTCAATTCCGCCAACACGGTGGCATCGATATCCAGCAGCTCGAGCCCCGCCAACCGGTTGTCCCAGGCCAGGGTAAAGGCAATGGCCCGGGCCGCCCCCCCGGCTCCCAGCATCAACACCTGCTTACCGCTCAGATCCACACCGGCGTCGGTCAAAGCCTTCAAAGCCCCCGGACCATCTGTGTTCAGACCCACCAGCTTCTCCCCGGGATCATGGACCACGGTATTGATGGCACCGATGGAACGGTCCACCTCGGCAATCTCGTCCATATACGTCATCACCTCCACCTTGTGGGGAATGGTGACGCTCAACCCACGAAAATTTTCCAGGGCGCGCATGCCGGCCACGGCGCCTTGAACATCTTCCACACGGCAGGCCACATAGACAAAATCGAGTCCAAGTTCAGCATATGCGGCGTTATGAATGGCCGGCGAGAGGCTATGGGCGATGGGATCGCCGATCACCATGCAGAACCGGGTGCTGGGGCTGATGGAGCGGATGTCGGTCATAAAGGCCTCCTGTTTTACCACAAATGGGTCACGCGATACGCCGATATTTCAGCCGTATCTTATTTGATTATGGGTTTAAAGTGCAACCCCAATTGATTTGGTGGATAAGAATCCAATCCCCCCAATTAGTCGGCCGGCACCTCTGTTTTAGCCTCCATGGCGAGGTAGAGCCTTTTGATCCAGACCACCAAGGCCGCCAAGATAATCCTTGGAACGGTAATCCAAAAAAGGGAAGCTCCCACCGCCACAAACAGCAAAGTATCCTCCAGCAGAGAATGAGAAACGGCGATGTGGGAATTTAAGATATCGGCATGCTTGCGCGAAAGGCGGCCGCGCTCCACATGGTCGATCATTATTCCGGCCCCGTATGCCAGTCCCAATGTGTTGGCCACAATCCACAGAAAGGCCGCCTGCCGGGGTATGCCCAAAGCCATCAGAGGGTATTTGAGCATACGGGAAAGCCATTGAATAATGCCGAACTCCTCCATGATTCGCTGCAGTATCATGAGCACAGTGATAAGCGTAAGAATTTTGGCGCACAGCAGGGCGATCCCCAAAAGCCAACCCTTGAGCTCCACAGCAAAACCATCCGCCACCATATGGGAGCCGGCGGCCGTCAAAGTCTGGGGATCGATGCGCAGAAACAGGCTCAGTAAAAAAGCACCGGCAAAACTGGCCGCCAGTCTGATACCCAGGATCGCCCAAAAAGAGGAGCCGGTTCTTTTTTGGACGGCAGTCTCAACCGGAAGGCTGTGGGAAATGAGGCACATCAAAGCCACGATGGTGACGGTGTGCCCTGCCAGTCCCAACGTCTCCATAACCCCGATGCAGGCATAGATGTTCACCAAAGCCGCGGTGACAAACACCAGGGCCGACTCGCCGGGCAAACCGAACAGGGCGAACAGGGGCGCGAACAATCCGGCGATCGCGGGCAGCAACCCGGTCAGCTTGAGCAGCAATACACAAAAAGAGACCGGGACCGTTATTTTGATGATCCAGAGACCGGTCTTCACTGCCGGCGTTACCGCCTTTACAGCGCAGGATCGAACTCTTTGAACAAACCTCATCTCTTGTCAATCATCAAGGTACCGCCGGTGGCAAAATTGTCGTTGTCGAACTCATCGATTTGCACCCAGACCTTCTCAGGGTCAACCTCGATGGACGAAGCGACGGCTTCCGTGACCGACTTGACCAATGCTCTTTTCTGATCCGTGGTACGACCTGCGG
>JASFKE010000201.1:0-7127 GCA_050118795.1 Desulfobacteraceae bacterium
GTTCCATTAAAACTTTTCCTCTTCAGGGGGTTCCGCCTTCTGCTGTTTGAGCAGATGGAGTTGGCCGGTCCGAAGGGCGTCGAAGACCAGACTCCCCTGAAGTTTTAATTTACCCCAGGCGCCTTTTTTCTTCGCCATGATCTCATCGTATAGATCTTGCCGGGTTCGGGGCGGCTTAATTTCGGTAGGCTTTTTGACCAGCGTGATGGCTTGACCGGGGCAAGTCGGCACGCAGAGCCCGCATCCGATGCAGCGTGTCACATCGATTCGGGCCGGCTCCTTTTTAGCTCCATTGGTGGCGGCATTAACCTGGCAGCGCCTTTGGCACTTGCCGCAGCTGGTGCACAGGGCTGGGTCAATGGCCGCATAATAGTTGGTCGTCCAAAAATCCAGCGGCATGGGCAACCGCTTTTGCATATTCAGCATACCGCAGCAACAGCCGCAACACGAACAGATGAACTCAGCCTTCTGCGTGTTGGACGGCTGCAAGACCAATCCCTCTTTTTGGTTCTGGTCCATAATCGACAGGGTCTCATCCAGGGAGATCTCCCGTCCCGCACCACAGTTTAGGGCTGTTTGGGCCATGTGCCCCACCGCCAGGCAGGTCTCCTTGCGACGGGTCATATGACAGGCCTCGCCCTTCAACGCCTTGGTTTTGCGGCAGATGCACTCGAATATCGCGTAGGGCGGCTGTGCCTGTCGCAGCAAGCTCTTAACTTCGTCGTAAGTGCTGACAGCGTGCCGGACGGTGATGGACTCGGCAATGGGAATGGTCCGCATTTGAGGCCGCTGGGTGCTCAGCAAGGCGACCGCGAACTGGCTGCTTGATTTGTAGGTATCGAAATTTCGCAGGAATTCAGGGGTCAGTCGATTGAGTTGAAATTCATACATACCGACAACCAGAGGAGCATTGCAATAGTATGAAACGCCCTCCTCGATTTTGGTTTCGAGACCGCCTTTTGCCTGCAGGTCAGATAATTCTTGGGCCAACGCCTCAATCGAATCGACCCAGTGGCGAGCCTTGTCGTAAATTTGTTCGAGGCTTTGAAACTGGTAGCTCAGACAAGTGGCGATCCGCGCCTGCCTGGGGGTGAAAATATGGGCTAAAATCCGAAGCTCCGCACCGGACCGCGTAGCTGGAAATCCAACGGCCTGCCGGTTTAGATGCCGTTGCAATTTGATGTAAGATGGATCTTTTCGATGCAAGGGATACCGCCTTCTCTTTTGGGGGGTCTAGTCGCCGGCCGCTTTTCTCAGGCCATTGATCTTTTCACTGTGGCGTGTTTTTTGGGAGTCCTGCAGCATCTTCACCGCTCTTTCAACGATGGGGTTGGGCAGTTCATGAATATCCGTGAACTTTCCGATCCCCGTGGGCATGGCCAGGGTCAACCGCCCCCCCAAATGCTCTCTGAACTCCTCCAACCCCCCCAGCAACCGTAACTGTCCAGATGGGTCCCGCTGATTCAAAGCGTCATGCCATAGCACCAGACCGCAGGCCTGCATGGTTTCGACCATCTCTCGGGCCAGGCCCAAGGAGATCATCTCCAGCAGTGCCGCACAGTAAATATCAAGGGCCATGCCGATGGCCACGGCCTCGCCGTGCCTGATCTCATTTCGGGTGAGGGTTTCCAGTTTATGGGCCGACCAGTGCCCGAAATCCAAGGGGCGCGAAGAGCCTTTTTCAAAGGGATCCCCGCTGCCGATATGTTCGAGATGCAGCCCGGAGCTTTTGAAAACGAGATATTCCAGCGTCGGCCAGTGATTTGCCCGTATCTTACCGGAATTTTCTCTGATGTAGCCGTAAAGATCCTTATCTTTTATAAAAGCGACTTTGAGCACCTCGGCCACACCGGAGCGGATATCCCTGGGCTCCAGCGTTCTAAGAAAATTGTAGTCAATGATCACGGCATCCGGCGGATAGAAACAGCCAAAGAGGTTTTTTACCCCCTGGTAGTTCACCCCGTTTTTAACGCCGACGCCGGAATCATCCTGGGCGAGCATGGTCGTCGGCACTTTGATCTGCCGCACCCCCCGGTGGAAGATGGCCGCCGCAAAGCTCACCGCATCCAGAACGGCGCCACCGCCGATGATCATTGCGTAGGAGTGCCTGCAAAGTCCGGCATCCATCATTTGCCGTGTCATTGCGTCGATGGTCTCCCACCTCTTTTTGATGGCTTCACCCCCGGGAACAATGGCCACCGGCGCGATCAGATCCATGACATCCGGGTGGCTTTGGGCCCACTGCCGGGCTTGGCGGGCCAATGACGGAAAGGCTTCAGCCACTTTGTCATCGAGGAAGATCATCACATTGGAGCGGTTTTCACCCAAAATCCGTGTCATTGTTCTATCTTTTGCATCGAACAAGCCGCGGGCGTAGATGACCTCGTATTCGTAGCTCACTTTGAAAGATTGTTTGACGATCATAGCGTCCTTTGTGGAGTGAAGATATTGTTACCGAGCCCCTTAACCTGGAAAGCCTCCGTTGGAGGTCCTGATATCTACACAATTTTGTTTCGGCATGCAAGGGCGGTCCAATGGGCGGCGAACCGCGCTAATTGTCAGCCAAGGCCGTCAACATCCGCAGCCTTTTGAACGGCCTGGGCGACGAATTGAAGTTCGGCGCTGACCGATGCGCTTGAATCCTGGTGTTTTTGGGGCAGCACGTCGTAGGTATAGGTTTCCGTTTCGAAGTGGGTCGTGCTTTTCAAGGCTTGTCGGAAAAAGTCATCGTTTAACAAAGCTGCCGTGGAACGTAACCGATGGCCGGCCGACTGAAAATGCAGGGGCACATGAAAATGGATCCGCCACTTGCCGGCGGGCCGGGCGGTCAGAGCTTCGGGCAGGTCTGCAAAGCGCTTTATCGACTCGCCGCCGTCCCGAACACGGGTTTGATGCAAATAGATGCCATCGTCAAAGGCTTGCAGCTTTTGAATATCACTGGGGGTGGGATCGGCTATCTCCAATGCGGCGCTGATCTGAATTTTGGGTACGCCAATGCCGGCTTGTTGCAGTCTGTGCAGCGCTGTAACAGGATCCTCGAACTGGAGGGCGACATGGCATACATCCAGGCAAATCCCCAAATAGCGATCCACTTGTGGACGGTTTATTTTTCTCAGTGCATCAAAAAAGGTGATACACTCATCGATCCGCTCAAGATAACAATCCGGTTCAGGCTCGAGGGCCAACCGAATCCGCCGCCCGGTCCGGGACTCTATCTTTTCAAGCTCCGCTGCGGCCGCCATCAAATTGGCCCGGGCACGGGGTGGAGAGGTTTTGCCATAAGCCACGGGTACGGTGCTGATCGATCCCTCCACGCCAACCGGCAACAGATGGGCAAGAATATGGGCGACATCGAGGGTATGGACCAGGCGTTGATCCGAGGACCAGTCCGGCTGGTAGACCTTCTCCTTAACCGGCCGGGAATGAAAGTCTCCCAATGGAAAGGCATTCACCGTAAAGGCATACAACCTTTGGTCCGCCAGCTGTCGCTTCAATAGCCCGGGAGTTTTGCGCAGTTCACGTACCGCTTTGGCCGCCAGCCAGAGTCCGACCCCCATCCGGGCCTCGGGGCAAACGGCCGCCTTGACCCTGGGGCACTGCCGGGCGATATGGGAGGCAATATCCGCGGCGGTCTCACCCGGATAGATGTTCAGACAATATCCGATATGGGTGTCGGCAATGCGCATTTGCCAAATATACACTAAGGTGCTGTGGCCGCAAATAAAAACTTGTTTTAAAGATGGGATATGGCTTTCGTACCGTGCTATAAGATGCTAAAGGGAGTTATTCTACTTTCACATCACATACACGGATACGCCAGACCATGACAAAATATGCCAAAGCCAAAGTGACACGACTCGGGGAGTTGGACTCCTTCTGTCCGCCCAAACACACGCAAACCGATGCCTTCACATTGATCGGTGAAGATACCGGCGCCCGTAACTTTGTTTTATTCAATGTTGAAATTCGCCCGGGAGGCGAAGCGGAACTTGATTTACATCCGGGACGTGAACACTGCTACTTTGTCTTATCAGGCATCGGTGATGCCGTGGTGGACGAAGAACAATTCAAATTACAACCCGGCGACTGCCTTTGGATACCGCCGGGTTCCGAACACGGCGTCAAGCCGGTTGGCGGACAGACCCTGCGGTTCATCGTGGTCACTTCGCCACCGCCGTGGGTTGAAGTTTAAATCAAGTGCCAGCAGGATCAGGCAACCCCGCTCTTTGGGGCCTCATCTGCGCCACCATAGCATTTTTAATATGGGGTCTCTCCCCCATATATTTCAAAGCCCTATCCCACGTCGCCCCCTTTGAGATCCTCATGCACCGTATGGTGTGGTCCTTTCTTTTTTTACTCGCCCTGGTTCTTAAGCTAGGGCGTTGGCGTACCCTTATCGAGGTGCTGAAGAACCATAAAACTCTCGGACTGTTGGTGGTCACCACCCTGTTGGTTGGAACCAATTGGTTTATCTTTATCTGGTCGATCAGCAACAATCATATTTTGCAGGCCAGTTTGGGATATTATATCAACCCGTTGGTCAATGTACTGCTGGCCATGGTGTTTTTGGGGGAACGGCTGCGCCGGCTTCAGGGAGCATCGGTGGTGCTGGCCACAGCGGGTGTCATCTACCTCACGTTGACCCTGGGTGAGTTTCCATGGGTGTCGCTGACATTGGCGTTTACATTCGCCTTCTATGGCTTGATTCGAAAGGTGGCGCCGGTATCGGCATTGGAAGGATTGAGCATCGAGACCTTGCTGTTGTTCGCACCGGCAACGGGCTGTCTGATCTATCTGGACCACATGGGCCTTGGGGCCGCACTGCGCATCAATCGCCAGACCGACCTGCTGTTGATGGCCAGCGCCCTGGTCACGGCTGTTCCGCTTCTTTTGTTCACCGTAGGAGCCCGGAAGTTAACGTTTGTCACTATCGGATTTCTTCAATATATCGCACCCAGCGCCACATTCCTGCTGGCTGTATTTGTCTACCACGAACCGTTTTCCACGGCCCAGGCAATCACTTTTATCATGATCTGGTCCGCATTGGCGCTGTTTTCCATCGATGCCATAAAAACATACCGCAGAAGTGTTCACCCCAACGATGCAAACGCCGGCGGGATTCAATAGAGATCGTACTTAGCCACCCGCCCATCCAGCCCGGCGTTGCGCATGGGTTTTTTCCAGGAGGGTTTAAGCCCGATCTTTTTGATCATCTCCCGGGTGCCGAAAAAGATATACGCTTGCGAACCTTTACAGCGCCTTTTTAAAAAATCCCCCAGCGATTTGTAAAAGGCGCCCAGTTCATCTGCATTTCTCAATCGAACACCGTATGGCGGGTTGCATAAAATGAGATGGTTTTCCAGCCGTTCGATATCATTGAAGTCCCTGCGGACAACTGTGACGGTACGCCCCCCGGGAAGGCAACCGCAATTGATCTTGGCCGATTTTACGCAACGGTGGGCGATATCACTGCCCGCCACCACCCCCTTTTCAATCCGCCGAATATTGGCATCCGCCTGATTTTTCACTTTCAGCCACAAATCATTGTCAAAATCGGGCAGATGACGGAAACCGAACCTGGGTCTCAAATATCCGGCCGGCAGGCGGCCGGCCACCATCAGGGCCTCGCACAACAAGGTACCCGAACCGCACATGGGGTCGTACAGCGGCCTGTCGCCCTTCCAACGGGAAAGGGCCACCATGGCAGCGGCCAGGGTCTCTTTGATGGGGGCCGCAACACTCTCTTTGCGGTATCCGCGCTTGTGCAGGGAACCACCGGAGGTGTCCAGACTGATGGTGCCTTTGGTTTTATTGATGAGCAGATGAATCCAAACATCGGGATTGGTTTTGTCCACGTTGGGCCGTTCACCGCAACGTTCCCGGAACTGATCCACAACGGCATCTTTGACACACAAGGCGGCAAACTTGGAGTGACGCAGATTATCATTGCCGGAAACATTGGAAAAAATTCCAAACGTCTGGCCCAAGGAGAAGATTGAATCCCAATTGATGGATTTGGCCGCTTGGTAGAGGTCGGTTCGATCAGCGCATTTAAAAGAGCGCAGGGGGGCCAGTATCCTGGAAATCAGGCGCGATTGATAATTGATCCCATAGAGGAGATCCGGGCTCGCCGTAAAGTAAACACCCCTATAAGCCGGATGGACTTTGGTGGCTCCCAGGGTTTCGAGCTCATTTTGGGCCAATGTTTCCAAGCCGTCGGAAATTTGGGCAAAATAGGTTTTGGTCTGCTGGTACTGGAACATTGGCCCCGCTTAGCGTCTGTCTTAGCGTCTGTGGATAGATAGAGATTAAATTTACAATTGGAATTACATCGGTTTCTGCAGCAAAGTCAATGATGATCAAACAAGGGGCTGACAGCGGGGGCGCCCCTTGTTTGCTGAGATTTGTTAATGGGGATAGGTCCCCAGATCGAAGAGCTCATATTCGGTCTCTCCGTCGAGGAAGGATTCAAACTCTTTCTCTTTGGCGATACGGGCCGGGTTGTTTTTCCACGCAGACCAGTATTTTTTGGCACGCCAGGTGGAGGCAATTACAACCCTGAAAGGGTCTTCGTGGTCCCACATGGTTTCCGAAGAGATGTATCCCTTCTGGTCCATGGCCCCATAGCGCACCAATTTAATCATTTTTTCGATCTCTTTAAAATGCCCCTCTTTGAAACGACGTTTAATCAGGACTTTGACGGCCATGATGCCCTCCTTTGGGTGGATGGTTAATAGGATGCTTTGCCAGGGTAAGGTCGTCACAGTTTCCGACGAAAAGAGATGAGCTGGAACAGTTCCAGGGGAAACGCGTCACTACAATTGGAGATTGGATGATTAAGCCTTTAACGATACCTGAATTCTAACACCAATTCTAACACCAATTCTAACACTGGATCGATGATATTTCAAGGTTTCAGCGGGTGGCGGGGTTCAGGCCGCCTGAAAGGTGCCTTTAAAGGATCGCGCCTGCTCAACCAGGGCCGGCGCCCACTGGGGAGTGCCCAGGGCATGGATGTGGGTGTAGGTGGCCAGAACGTTCTTGCGGCACAGGCCGTCACGGCCCTGGGCGATGCCGCCCCCCCGCTCCATGGCAAAAACCATGTCATCGGGACCCGCCCCATCCAG
>JASFKE010000202.1:0-7083 GCA_050118795.1 Desulfobacteraceae bacterium
CCAGCGCAAGGGCATTGGGGGCTTTGATCAATAAGGTAAGTCAAGGACGAGTTGCCTTTTGACGTGCACCGTTGTCTTGTCCCAGCTAATTTTCTCAACACAATTTCAGTTATAATTACCGTTATTTGTAGTTAAACGAATGCATTGATTGTGTCCCAACCGGACTGATCAAATCATCCCAGCTGATAACGAACATCTTCAAGCAAGATGCTGCATTATATTTTGGGGGCCAGCCCCCAAACCCCCAGAGTTTATCGCATTATGGACCAAAGTATGGTGAACACAAAACAGGTGGGGCCGCACAACAAGGTACGGCCCCCTATACTTCGGTCATCGATCCGGCGCTCAGGTCGCCCTCCGGCGTTGCCTTATCCTCCGGAAAGATCTTGAAAAACAGCTATTGATGACAAGCTAAAAAGGACGATCATCGATTTGGTTGCCGGGTTTAAAGGGATCGTTTTTTTTCACCAAGTCTAAAAATTCTTTTTCGTAGTGGGTCCAGATCAGATCATTGAGTCTGCTTATCAAGTGCCAGATTTGCCATGCTGTTTCGATTTGGCTTTGATCTTTCATTGTGTTTTCTCCTGTCTTAAGATAGTTGGTGCTCATCGAGATTGTTATCAAATAAAGAGTTGACGAACACATGTTGTTTTAAAAAATCCGCGTCAATGACCTGTTTGCCTTTGATGGCGGCCCTGATCAGGGCCTGGATTGCGATTTGATTGATTACCCGGGGCAACCCCTTGGCATAGTGAAAGATAGTTTTTACTGCGTTGGAGGTAAATAACTTGGCAGGAGCCTCGGCGCGGTCAAGATGAAATTGTACGTAAGCAATGGCATCATCGATGGTAAAACCAGTGAGCTGATGAGAAAAACCGATGCGTTGTTTTAACGATTCATTTTGGCCGGATCTAAGGCGGGCTGCCAATTTATGGGTGCCCGACACGATAAAGCTGACGCGGTCATCAGAGTCCATGTCAAAGTTTGCCAGAAGACGCAACGTTTCCAACAACTGGTCGGGCAGCAAGTCGGCATCATCAAAAATGATAACCGGATGCTTGTTGCAGCGCTGCTGATATTGACCCAAATAGGCCGACAGGGAATCAAACAAATCGGCCTGATGGTAGAGTACGGGAAGGTTGAGCACCCGTGACAAACTGCGCATAAATCCCAACGGGGTCAATCGCAGGTTAAATAAATAGAAGATATCGTAGCGTCGCTCATCGGCATCGTTTTTAAAACGGCGCAAACTGATACTTTTTCCAACACCGGTGGGTCCATAGACCAAGGCAATGCCTTTGGTCTGCAGCCACAGCGCCAGGCCCGTGAGCAGTTGCTGTTGGCTATCAGCAGTATACATTTTACTGGCCCACATATACTTGGTAAACGGCATCTTGGTAAAACCGTAATAAGATTTTAGATTGGGTGTTTTTTTACTCATTGGTCCGCGCTTTGTCCTTGAATTAATTGATGTTGGATGTACTCCAGATAAAAACTCAGATGCAGGTTTGTTGGATGATTGCAAAGTAAATTATCCAACCATGTTTCAAGTAGTTTGGTCTCGAAAGGGCCATAGGTATTATAAAAATCGGTGGCCAGCTCAGCATCAAAGACCTGGGTGGCGATGCGTTTGGAGACAATCGCCAAAAATGTCTTTAAGCTGGCACGATCAGTTTTTTGGCCGGCAGCAGCTTTGATATGGATCTTTTCTTGGTGCTTTTTGGTCAGGTAGCCCAGATAGTCAGTGGGCGGATGCTCATGGTGTTCTTTTAAAATGGGTAGCTGCTTAGGTGTACGGTTTGCGCCAATTTGAAGCGGTTTGGCCCTCTGGCGAAAAGCGCCATCGACAAAAATTTCGATCTGATCGAGTCTTTCCGGATCATAGCGCAGCTCAAGCTTTTTTCTGGCCAACTGTGGGCTAACCTTATACTTGCGGTTAAACAGTTGGACCACCCCGGCTTTATCGGCAGTGCGCACTTCACGCCATAAAAAAGCAACGCGAATTTTCTCTTCCTCAAGATAATGGATGCGCGAGACATCTTTCATCCATCGGTTTTTGGGACTGGTGCCCAATTCGCTATGATTGCGCTGGTTGTATTCTTCTTCTATCCAGGCAACAAAAGCCTCATTGAGTTGATCCAGGGTCCGGATCCGGGATGCTTTTACTTCGGCGATAAAATTGGTGATGCAAAAGCGGTTAAAGGACTCAACCTTACCATGCCCCATGGGCCGATACGGTTGCGTAAAAATTGGACGATGGATGCCCAGCTCAGCGCAAATTAGGCGCATATGGTTGGACCGGTATACTTTGGCATTGTCGTAGTAGACCCGCACCGGTCGACCATAACGCTGCAGGGACCGTTTAAAGACCAACTCGAGAGCAGGAAGATCTCCTTTGAAGAAAAACCGACCGTAAAGCAGTAGCCGGGAGGCGTCATCTAAAAATGCATACAGATAGGTTCGTCGCATCTTACCCGGTTTGGCCGGATCAGCCAGCCAGGGGCCTTGGAGCATATCGCTTTGCCACAGATCGTTGGCATAGTCGGCCTCAAAGCGGTCCAGATCGCACCGGTCAGCGATTTTGAGCTTTCGTGCCGAAAGCCCTCTGGCCGCAAGGGCACGATGTAAGGTGGATCTTCGCACCAGCCCTGGTGGTGCCATCTGCATATTTTCCATAATAGCGATAATGCGATCAAGTGTACGCTCGGGCACTTCGCGTTTGAGTCGGCAAGCGGTTGTGATTAGTTCATCCGATAGTGCCCGCCGGCCGATACCGCTGCAACGCGGTTTGTCTTTTAATGCTTCAAAACCGCCTCTGCGGTAACGGCGCAACCAGTAGCGGATGGTCTCGGCCTTGACCGATACAACCTGGCCCGATTCGAGCATCCAGGTTTTAGCCGCCAATTGTTCAAGCATTCGGCGCCGTTGGCCACGGGGCGGATCGGCAGCAAGATATGCGCTGATAATCTGGTAGCGCAACAGGGCTTTTGCAACAATCTTGTCATTTTCATCCATGGTGCACCTTACTATAGGGTTTAGCGCCAAGATACAGCCCATCGATGACCAGGTCGATGACACTAATTGTGGGAACGCAGCTACACCGGGTGGGACTGAAAAAAGGCTAAAAATCTCCTTTTGACTTACCGTCGATCTTTGATAAGATTACAGCAAGAACCGTATGTTTTGTGTCTGTGATATTTTTTTGGCCCGGGCCATGAGCAGACAGGGGGCAATCAATAGCTTGTTGGCGCCGATGTTCAGCATCGCCAGTGCCCGCCACAAAATGCCTGTTGAGTCGGGATCGCGATGCCTCTTTATCAGCCAACCAGGCGGTGAGAGTCCATGAGCAAATCCTTGATCCCATGGCCTGGGTTCACTTCGTTCAATCAACACCTGCCGGATTGCCTGTTGGGTGGTTCTACACACAGCTTTGGCGCGTTTTAGATAACGCGCCAGTGTACGCGGCGCTGCAGCCTTGTCCAGGTAATGACCACACTGGTTGTAATAGCCGGACTCATTTTGAAAATACGCCCATAGCAAGGCGACTATTACCAATGTGCAGTTGGGAACATGAGCCAGCACATCGGCCGTACCATTGTTCATCGTTCGCCCACAGCACAGGCACAGCCAGCGATGGCGCCACACTTTGATCCGAGATATGGATTGCCGGTGAACAGTGGTCAGGGATCGCTTGTACCTGCCGTGGGCATGAAAACCGCCTGAGGTTCTTGCACATTTATCACAGACCTGCGGCCGACAAGGCAAACTCGTATAGGCGCCTTGGTACTTAAATACCGATCCTGATGTGTACGCAAAGCCGTCATAGAAATTACCAACAAGGCCCATTGGATTAACCCCCGTCTCAGTACACTATACCGGTAATCATGAATAATTGTAGGTAAAATTAGATGAGATAAATGATGGAACTACTGGGGGGATATCTTAGGATGAGACACGACGGGGCTTTGCGGCGAGCAAAGCGAGTCCGCCATCAGCTACTGGTTAAACCTGTTATATTTAAAGATTTGCCAAATCAATAAAATTGTCATCTATAGAAAATGCTCCTTTTGAAAAGGCTGATTTTTCCGCTTTTTCTTGAAGTTCTTTTTTACATAACCGCAGATACACTATTTCATTACTTATTAGTGCTGACTCATCAGAATCCTCATCCTCCTGAGAAAGAGTGTCTATCAACTTATTTTCCCGAGCGATAATTGAACGCCATAAAAGATTAAAATATTTTTCATCTATTTCTAAAGTAAAAGATCTCATATGAAACCCTATGCCCTCTTCTTGTATAGTTTTTTGCAATTAATTACTATACTTTCCAAAAGTCCGACAAACTCATGTACAGACATATTGCTGTTCGGACAATAGGCGACATCAAAGTGATCAGAAACAACCAATTGCAGAATTTAAACCAAAATGGGTGCTTAGATTGTCGTCTATTTTAAGTGCCAGGAAAGGAGGTTCTTATGCAATAATTTAGTAACTATTTGGTATCTAAACTATTTATTTCCAAAAAGCAAAGCCATTTTCATCATTTGCGGGTCAAAAACCTGTATGGCTTTATCACTAAAAGCCCTTGTCGGTTTTCTATTCAGTGTTTAGTTGCAGTGCAATTTTTAGCGCACTTTCGAGTACTTGTTGCTTCTTGTGAGATAGACTGCCGATATAGTTTGTCAACATAGACTTCGGAAGGCTGACGAGTTCATCGCAATGAATCGCACTATCATGCTTCAAGCCTTCGTCTATACCAACCAGAACTTGGGTAGAGAGACCCTCGTAGGCCGTGTAAACGGGGGCACAAATAACTGTTGAGAAGCGCGAATCGATAAGAATTTGACGACTGACAATAATGAAGACACGATATTTTTTTGGATCACGCGACGAAGGACGCATGACTCTGTATAGCTCACCTCGCCTCACAGCGGGACCTGATAGGTGAGTACATCTTCTGCCTCAGCGTTAAGCGAGTCCGCACTGCGATTGATGATTTCAAGGTCACGTTGTTCAGCTTTTTTTCGTGCCAATTGGACTATAAATTTTCGTGCTGCTATTTCTAAAAATTCAGACCGGCTTCGGTACTCACCGACATACAGATCGATTGCCTTAAGTACCTCGTCCGATAGTGTGATTGATGTCTTGATTTTCATACCACCAACATACTACCTTTAATAGTATATGTCAATTTTTTGCCCCCTATAGGGTGCTTAAATTGTAGTCTATTTTGCGTGCCTGGAAAGGAGGTTCTTAGGCAACAACTCAGTAACTATTTGGTATCTGAACGATTTATTCCCAAAAAGCAAAGTCATTTTTATCAATAGCGGGTTAAAAATCTGTATGATTTTATCGGAAAAAGCCCTGATTCAGACGTTAATTTGGAAAAATCAAGATTAAAAACAAAAAGGGCTTAGCGAAATCCGCTAAACCCTTTTAAATTGTGGCGGGAGCGACGAGACTCGAACTCGCGACCTCCGGCGTGACAGGCCGGCGTTCTAACCAGAACTGAACTACGCCCCCGAAAAATCTAATTTTTAAAGCTGGTAGGCGGAACAGGGCTTGAACCTGTGACCCCCGGCTTGTAAGGCCGGTGCTCTCCCAACTGAGCTATCCGCCCTCAGACTTGGTCGCACTTTTGGAGAACCATCCAAAAGAGCTGCTATAGCTACCAGTTCGCATTTTTGATGTCAAGGGAAAATTGGTATCTTGTTGTGGAATTATGGTCGGTGACCATAGGCGTGATCATTTTGAAATCATCGTCCCTTCGGGCGAGGCGTTGATTCGCGAAATGGACCGACAACCTGCCTCCCACTCGAGGGTTTTTATTGTATATTGGGGTGTATTGGGGCAATTTGGGTGTTCCTCTGGCCGCAAACAACTATGTAATTTTATACACAAACCTATCATGCCTGGTCCGGTTTTGGGTAAATTATTTCACAATGGTGCAGGTTAACGCCTGCTGCCGGAATTGCACACAGCACTGTTACTATTCGTTATTAAAGGATGTTTTAATATCCGCAATAAAATATTCAGCCTCATATTCATTCGTGCACACCACTTGCAAGGACCTCTTTCCGGGGAAGATTCAGTTGTGACCGGGTGCCTGCCGCCCGGTCGCAACCACGGCATTGAATAGAGACGCGCCTCGGTCGCCGGTCAATTCAAAGGACCGAAAACAGGACCGAAAACCATAACACCCGAACCTTGGAGTGGTGTTGACTTAGAATTTCACACCGGTTAAATTCCGGGTGGAGTTAGATGCTTGGTGGAGTTGGAATTGTGATGATGAATATCGGCTTTATATCGACACGTTTTTGCGGCACGGACGGGGTCACTCTGGAGACCAGCAAGTGGGCCCAGGTATTTCAACGCAACGGATATCCGTGCTTTTGGTTTGCCGGGGAGCTGGACCGCGATCCTTCCACCAGCTATCTGGCGCCGGAAGCCCACTTTCTCAGTGAGGTCAACCAGGAGATAAACGACGCTGTTGTCGGATCCGCCTATCGAATGGTGGAGACATCGGATCTTATCCATGCCCAAAGTCAAATTCTCAAGCGGCATCTTTACCGGTTTTTGCAAAAATTCGATATCGATGTGGTGGTAGCGGAGAACATCCTCTCCCTGCCCATGCAAATCCCTTTAGGATTGGCCCTTACCGAGGTCATCGCCGAGACTCAAATCCCCACCATCGCCCACCACCATGATTTTTACTGGGAGCGGGACCGCTACCTGGTCAATGGGGTGGGGGATTACCTGCAGGGGTCATTTCCGCCCAAACTGAATAATATCGCCCATATGGTGATCAATACAGCCGCCCGGGAAGAGTTGTCGCGGCGCTGCGGCATTATGGCCATGGTGGTCCCCAATGTGCTTGATTTTCACCATCCGCCGAAGGTGGATATGGATGCGGCCCGCTCTTTCAGGGATTATATCGGTGTCAAAGCCGATGATCTGGTGGTTTTACAGCCCACCCGGGTGGTCCAGCGAAAGGGCATCGAGCACGCCATCAATCTGGTGCATGCCTTGGGACGGCCAAACGCCAAGCTGGTGATATCCCACCAGGCCGGTGATGAAGGTTTT
>JASFKE010000203.1:0-7039 GCA_050118795.1 Desulfobacteraceae bacterium
GCCGAATCAAGAAAAGCCGTGTCAACCGGCCAATGGTTTTTCTCGATCAGCCACCGGACCTCTTTTTTTAAAATACCGCATCCGATCATCAAAAGTTTTTCCGCCTTCATTGTTGTCACCTAAGATACATAACTGCCGAGTTCATACGCGGCATGGAGCATCGCTTTGATGTTCTTTTCAGGAATGCCGTAAGGCATGGCCAGGGTCCCGAAAAGGAATTTTCCTCCGGGCATGCCCGCATCGATCATCCGTTTGACCTCGTTTCGGATCTCTTCTTTGGTCCAGTCAATGAGTTTGATGTCATTGATGACCCCTGCGCACAGGGCCCTTCCGGCGATTATTTTCTTGGCCTCGGCGATATCGTCGAGGGGGCTGAGATAAAATGCTTCTATTCCCAACTTTTCAATGACGCGATCGATCACGTTGTTGAACCGTGAACTGCCGCAGTAATATACGACACCCTGGGTGCCCACGGGCATAAGGTCCCTTTCCATCCACGGTATGGAAAGCGCGTCAAACATTTTCATGGAGACGGTATCGGTGGAGCCGAAAGGATTGGAGTAGACCAGAACATCGGCGCCGGCGTTCCGGTATGCGGTGATCTCTTTTTTGAAAAATGCCGAGCATTTGGTCAAAAGTTCGTCCCGCACTTCCACCGGCCCCAGCAGGAGCAGCTCCATCCATTTGTCCATTCCCATCAGCATGGCGGGCAGGGTCATGGAGGCGGTTATGTAGGCGCATATGGCGTACTTCCCGCCGGCCTCCGCTTTAAGTATGCGAAGGCATTTCAGCGATTCCTCAAATGCCGGGTGCGACGTCAGGTCGTCCGGCACCTGAAGTCTGGAGACATCGTCATGGCTCTTGATGACGAAATCCTCCACATTGGGAGGGCCGTCCTTTGCGAAAATGATCTTTCTGCATCCCAGCAACTCCGCTACCTTGCCTACGTAAAAGAGGCTCCAAAGATTGTCATATCCGTATTTTTCCCGCATCTTGAGCTGGGCCTCGGCAACGTATTCACCATTGGAAAAATACTCCTCCAGAGACAACCCCAGCTCCTTTGCGCCTTGATCCAGCAGGTTGCAGAATACGGGGATACGGTCGGATTTCTGTCCAGTGGCTGCGGCTATAAGCCGTTCCATCCCGGTCGTCATTGCTGCACCTCCTTGATGAGATCGGTTATGATTTTTCCTGCCGCAATGCCGTCTTGGGCCCATGCATCGGCCTGTACGGCCCTGTAAAGTTCTTCATCAAAGCGGTAGGGCGCCCCGCCGACGATGATCTTGATCTTTTCTTCAAGCCCTCTCTCCTTCAGAATATGCCGCACCTTTAAACAGCCGTTCTCCCCCCTGGCCGTATGGACCATCATCGCGGATATCCCGATGACCTGTGCATCGCAGGCAACGGCTTCGTCCACAAACCGTTCGGGAGAGACATTCACCCCCAGGTCGGTGATATCCATCAGATAGGCTTTCAGGCATCCGATGACGATCCGCCTTCCGAGAGAGTGCAAGTCGCCCTGGGCTGTCCCCATGACGACACGGCCCGCGACGGAGGGTCTCTTCTCGAATTTTTGAATCATCTCCTCAGTCACTTCGGAAGCGATCTGGGCCGTCATGAAGTGTTGGGCGAGGTTGGCATCGAAATCCTCGCTGACAGATTTGATCATTCGTTCAATGGCCGGGGTGACGATTTTGAATACGACATCTTCCGGGCAGACACCTTTGTCCAGGGCCTGGTGAATGATTTCCAGCGCCCTGTCCCGGTCGGTGTCAAACACTGCTTCATTATAGGCTGTTATTGTCTTTTCTATCATATCCATTGTTTTTCCCGCCTTTCATTTTAAAGACTATATTTCCATGGGCTGGAGAAAAAGATTTTCGATGAACAGCTTTTCAAATTCCGAAATCTTCGAGAGGTTGAGAAGTTTTGACCTCTTTTTCAGCGCAAGCAGCGCTTTTTCCCTGTCCCGGGAAAAGAGTAAAAACTCACAGCCCGCCAGCGCCGCATTGCCGAACCGTTCCACCTTCCGGATTGAGACGCCGGGCACAAGGCCGATATCCTGTGCATTGGCGATATTCAAAAAGCGGCCGAAGGCCCCGCAAATACAGACCCGCTTCAAATCATCAAGCCCCATGCCGGCCTTATCCATCAGGCACTTGGTTCCCGCACCGATGGCCGCTTTGGCGCGCTGGATAATATCCACGTCGCGTTTTTTTAATACAATCCGGTGGCCTTCATCGATATGAATAAGGCCCCGGTTGCGGATGTGATTGGCGAACATACCGTTTTTTTTAAGTATTCCACCCTTGAGCAGACAGGCGACAATATCCACCAGGCCCGATCCGCACAGGCCTTTTGCCTGCCCTTGGCCGATCACATCGAAATTAAACCCGGGCCCGGCGCCCTCTGGTTCAACTCTATGGATCGCACCCGGCTGCGCCGGCATGCCGCAACCGATGCCCCACCCTTCAAAGGCGGGCCCCGCAGCCGTCGAGGTTATCCATAACACCTGACCGTCCCACAGGGCGATTTCGGAATTGGTGCCGAAATCAATGAGAAGTGCAGCGGAGGGTCCTTCGATCAGTTGCACGGCGAGAACGCCTGCCAACAGGTCGGAGCCCACAAAGCCCGCCAGTGGCTGGACGAAATCGACGCAGGCACCGGGAGCGATGCCCCAATCAATGCGCCAGGGCTTTGTATCTTCCGGCCGGCAATCGATCTGCCGCGTCCAGTAATCGGGCTGAAGCAGCGCATGGTGGTTTTTTCCCGTCAAAAGGGCTATCATGGCGGTATTTCCCACAATGACCAGGTTTCCGATCTTACTGGTTACAAGAGATTCCCGGCTGCAGATATCCCCAAGCGCCTTGCCGATGGCATCCTTGGCCACCCGGCTGATGTCATCGGCGCGTTTTCCCGATTCCGAGGCGGCCGTCAACCTCGTCAGTACGTCAGCACCGTACCGGGCCTGGGGATTGAGGCCGGATCGTCCGGAAAGCCTTCGCCCCTTTTCCATGTCCCAGAGGGTGAGGCGTATTTGGGTGGTTCCCAGATCCACCGCTGCACCGTAGGCGGCCCCTTCAGGTAAGGTGGCCGGCCCAATTGTCCTTGTGCAAACAAGAGGCGTATATTCATCCCCGCAAAGGGGTCGCCAGTTCAATGGGGGCGCCGGGTTTTCGATGGTGATCCGCACATCTTGAAGCGGCCTGACCTGGCAGGCCAGACGTATGCCTCGGTGAAAACGGCCGGCGGGAAGGTTGCGCTGTTCATTGACAGTGGGGTCGTTCACGGCTCCCCTCTCGATGCATACCAAGCATTGACCGCAGATCCCATTACCGCCGCAATCGGAACGCACACCGATATCGCCCGTATCGAGTATCTCCCGTACACACCGGCCTGATTCAAAGGGGATGAGGCGATCTTCGCCATCTTCCATGGTCACATGAAGGCGGGGCATAACCTTATTCCACCTTTATAGTCTTAACGTCTAAGACGCCTTTGGCTATCATCTTTCCAATGGCCCATGGGTATCGATCCCATTTTAGCCATGTCCGCCGAAAAACCTGTTTGGGTGCTGACATGTTCATGCTCCTTGAATGGATTGCGGCAGTGAAAAGTAAAAGACGGCGCCCTGGTTGAGTACTCCTTTGGCCCAGGTCCGCCCGCCGTGGCGGGCGATGATGCGGCGCACGTTGGCCAGACCGATGCCGGTGCCCTCGAATTGGTCGGCGAGGTGCAGGCGCTGAAACACGCCGAACAGTCTGTCCGAATAGGTCATGTCGAACCCTACGCCGTTGTCGCGCACGAAAATCACGGTTTCGTCGTATCGGCCGGGCTGCGACCCGGTTTCAATGCGGGCCTGTGGGCGGGTCCGGGTGAATTTGACGGCATTGTCGACTAAGTTGGCCAGGACGATCCGCAGCATGGACTTGTCGCCCGCCACCGTGGGCAGGTCGCTGATGCGCCAATGGATCTGTCTACCGGCGGTATCAGGCTTCAGCTCCAGGATGACATCGCGCACCAGAGCCTGCAGATCCACCTGTTGGAACGCCATCTCCTGGCGTCCCATGCGGGAGAAGGAGAGCAGATCTTCGATCAACTGGTTCATTTTTTTCGCTGATTTGAAAATGCTCTCCATGTAGTGTCGACTCTTTTCGTCCTGGGCGGCTGCGGGCCTTTTTTCAAGCAGTTCCGCAAAGCCTTGGATATGGCGCAGCGGTGCGCGCAGATCGTGGGAGACCGAGTAGGTAAATGCTTCCAGCTCCTTGTTGGTTGCTTCCAATTGCGAAGTTCGATCCAGAACCCGTTGGTCGAGCTCCAAATTGAGCCGGCGGAGCGCTTCTTCGGCCTTTTTGCGCTCGGCCAGCTCGCGTTTCAACTGTCTATTGGCGCCGTGGAGCGCTTCGGTCCGTTGGGCAACCTTTTGCTCCAGATGTTCGGTCAGTTCCCGCAATTGCAGATGGATGCGCACCCTGGCCAGCACCTCTTCGGCCTGAAACGGTTTGGCGATATAGTCCACGCCCCCCGCCTGGAACCCTTTGAGCTTGTCCTCCACACTGGTCAGGATGGTCATGAAGATGACGGGTATCTTTCGGGTCAGCTCGTCGGCTTTTAAACGGCGGCAGACCTCAAAACCGTCTGCTCCCGGCAGCATAAGGTCCAACAAGATCAGGTCGGGCCGGTCCTGCTGTGCCAATGCCAACCCCGCTTCACCGGTCCGGGCCACCATAATTTGAAATCCGCACTCGGTTAGATAGTCTATGATGACCTTCACATTGGCGGCGTTGTCATCAACGATCAAGATGACAGGGCTTTGGGGTTTTTGTTCAACGTCACCCATTGGGTTTCTCCTTGCTGAACTGCTCAATCAGGGAGATAATCCGGTCAATTTCAATCTCCCGGGCCAATTGCTGCAGTTTTTCGGCAAACGGAACGTAAGTGTCCTCCATCCCGGCCAGGCGAACGGCGTGCTTTTCAAGATCCAGCACGCGTCCCGCCCTGGCTAACGTGCGCAGCGTCGCCAGTTCTTCGGCGGGCGGGGGCACCATAGGCGCTTGGGTCGCGGGCTCCGGCTCGGTATAAATCCATTTAAGCTTCATATGGGCTGCCAGCAGATCGAGCAGACGCGCCGTATCGATGGGTTTGGGCAAAAAGGCGTCGCATCCGGCCAGCCGGCTCTTTTCTTGCTTCACCTCTAAAACGCTGGCTGAGACGGCAATGATCGGCAGATCATTAAATTCCGGGCGCTGCCGGATTTCCCGGATCGCCTCGATGCCGGTTTTGCCCGGCATGACCAGATCCATCACGATGGCGTCGGGGCGCAGCGCCACGGTCTTGTCTATGGCCTGTTGCCCATCTTCGGCGGTATGCACCGCAAAGCCCAATGGTTCGAGCAGGTCCCGGACCACCAGCCGGTTATACGGCTTGTCATCCACCACTAAAACGGTGCGCCGGGCGCCGTCGTAACCGGATATGCCGCTTACCAGCCCGGGCCTCTCCTGCGCCACGGCGTCCGTGACCGGCAGCGCCAGGTCAAACCAGAAAGTACTGCCCTGCCCAACCACACTTTTCACTTGCAAACGGCTGCCCATGAGCTCCACAATCTGTCTGCCGATGGCCAGCCCCAATCCGACGCCTTCGGCCCGTCGGTCATCCTCATGCGCCTGTTCAAAGGGTTGAAAAATCCGTGAGATCTGGTCGGGGGTCAGCCCGATTCCGGTATCTTCGACGGAAAAACGCACCGTGGCCTGTGGTTCACCGGCCTCTGGCCCGATGGTGTCCAACACCGCTACGGTGAGGGAGACGTGGCCGCGGTCCGTGAATTTGACCGCATTGCCCAAAAGGTTCAGCAGCACCTGCCGCAAGCGGGTTTCGTCGGTCACAACGCCGGGCGGCAGGGGCGACAACGCTTCATAGGTCAGGGCCAGATGTTTGGCCTCGGCGCGTGTGCGCACAATCCCGATAATCTGGCGTAAAAAATAGGGCAGATAAAAAGTGGTCCGGTGAAGATCCATTTTTCCGGCTTCGATGCGGGCCAGATCCAACACATCGTTGATCAACGTCAGCAGGTGTTTTCCGCTTTGCCGGATAATGTCCAGCCCTTGGGTCATCGCGCCGGTCCCATCGGCGCGCCGTGTGAGGATGTCGGCGTATCCCAGGATGCCGTTCAAGGGGGTGCGCAGTTCATGGCTCATGTGCGCCAGGAATTCACTTTTGGCCTGGTTGGCGGCCTCGGCGGCCTCTTTGGCGAGCTGCAACAGTTGATTCGATTCGGCCAATTCGTTGGTGCGCGCAGCGACCTGCCGCTCAAGTTCCCGGCTGCGCTCTTCGATGCTTCTGATCCGCATCCGGTAGCCGGTGAACACCAGGACAAACATCACTGCAGCGGTCGCTGCCCGGAACCACCAGGTGCCCCACCAGGGCGGGGTGATGGTGAGTGCGAGGGCGGTCCCCGCTTCGTTCCAGACCCCATCGTTGTTGGACGCTTTGACCCGAAAGGTGTATGCGCCGGGGTCGAGATTGGTGTAGGTGGCGAGTCGATTGGCACTGTCCACATAGACCCAGTCTTGATCAAAGCCTTCCAGCATGTAGGCGTAGCGATTCTTTTGGGGCGCGCGGTAATTCAAGGCGGCAAATTTGAGGGAGAGCACGGTGTAGTCGTATGGCAGGGTGATATTTCGGGCGACGTTGATGTGCTGTTGCAATGGTGATTCACCGCCCACCGCCACCGGTTTGTTGAGCAGTTCAAAGGCTGTCAGCACCACCTGCGGCGCAGTGGGGTTGTCGGGCAACTGGTCGGGGAAAAAGCTGTTGAAGCCCTTGGCTCCGCCGACGAAAATCTCACCGTTGGAGCCGGAATACCCGGCCGTCGGTTCCAGCGCATTGCTGAGCAGGCCGTCATCCTCGTCATATCGGCGCAGATTGCCGCTCTCCGGGTTGAAACGCGCCAGGCTCTT
Organism: Desulfobacteraceae bacterium; assembly: GCA_050118795.1. GTDB lineage: Bacteria > Desulfobacterota > Desulfobacteria > Desulfobacterales > Desulfosarcinaceae > JARRKU01. Next base: position 6,957 of record JASFKE010000203.1, read on the forward strand.
GCCGGCAATCACCCACAGGTTGCCCTGTGCATCATCCGCCAGCACGGTCCCGATCTGAGGATAAGAGGTGAAGCGGTTGGTGC
>JASFKE010000204.1:0-7019 GCA_050118795.1 Desulfobacteraceae bacterium
TTATAGTAATGGTCTTCGAGTTGGACGATTGGCTCTGATGGAAGCAGTTCTCGCCGGCCAGATGCATACGACCTGAGCTCGGGGGGTGGACTTGCCGTAGCTGAATCGGGCACTGATGCGGCCTTGCGAAATGACCAGGACTTGTTATCGGTGCCGACCGGCAATGCATGGGGTGTTGGTTTTATCTCGCAGATCTTGACCGGCAGTCGGTGGCACAGCGATCCGATGATGGGAACAGTTCTATTTTTGGGGACCAAAAGGTCGATGTGGTGCATATCCATTTAGTCTCTCAATCTACAAAGTATAAATCCGCAGGCGTTTTGTGCCGCATCGACCTGCTCCCGTCTTTTTGTTGGGCAGACCGCGGTTTCAACTCTTTTTTGAAATCCACCGAAACTTCGCTTTTAATTCCCAGATGGCCGTATACATGTTGCTGCAACTGAAAGCGTTGCTTTGTCAACATTCGGTATACCGATCCGGAGGAGGTTTGCCATCGGATCTTTATTTTATCGCCGTTTTTGGATATCTCCACCCGGGCGCCATCAAGGGTCTCATCATCAAATTTGATCTTCACCTCCTTGGGATCGTCCGGTAAAGTATGCTCCACAGTAATCTTTTCAATGATATCCTGATAGCGTTGAAGATCGATATCGGGCTGTTCGCCGGTTGTCTTTATAACGGAAGGTTCCGCCTGAATATCAGCTCTAAACATGGGGTCCGGCAGCTGATCGGGGTCTATCGGTTCCCATCGCCCCTCATACCCGCAGTCCGGGTCGAACTCATCTTCTTTTCGAGGACTATAATTGGGATCGTCCGAATTGGTGCCGCCGTTAACGAAGTCGTCACTTTCATACAGTTCACTGTCCTGCTCTTTTTTAGACGGTGTTTCTTGTTTTCCGGAAGCCATAGCGGACTCGAACTCACTGATTTGTTTATTCAAGCCTTTTGATCTGGTTGGTGATCGGTGACGCGCACCTCTACTGCGCTCTTTGCCCAACGTACGCTCGGGCCCCACCACGGAATACAATGCGCTTGATTTAGTCATTATCTTCACTGTCCGGTTCGCTCTGTTTATTGTCTTCATTCCAAATCTTGAAATGTTCATCGAGCTTTATCTGATTTTTTAACATTTGCTGATAATGCGCGGTGGCCTGGGTCTCTTTCTTAATGGCCTCGTCTTTCATTTTTTCCGCATTGATGATCCTTTGCAAATATTCTTTTTCACCGGTTCGCATCCATTGGCTCTTTTCCTTAAAAAAGTGGTAGGCATTGCCTTGGACTTCTGTTCCGGTGAGCCCAACGAGAAGCTGTTCCTCCTCCTTTCGGCATGCTTGCTTATAGTCGTTCAGCTCCTTTTCTTTTTCAATCACTTGTTGTTGAGCTTTTTTAACAATCCGTTTTTTCTTGGCCACGCGCGACATGGCGGCATCTTTTCTCATAGCTCTAACCTTGCGCATATCTTCGAGAGGATATTTCAACTTTTGGTAATCTCCATAAGCCGTTTAATGGATTCGTCATAGCCGATCTTTTCGTTTACCCCCTGCTTTAAATAATCATTGATAGCGTCGATCTTTTCCAGTGCTTCATCGGCCAAGGGCTCTGATCCTTTTTGGTACTCTCCGATCCTTACCAGCAATTCGATCTCCTGGTATTTGCCTAACAATGATCGCAAGCGCCCTGCGGCGTTGCGATGTTCCTCTGCAACCACATTACCCATAACACGGCTGATGCTTTTCAAAACATCAATGGCCGGGTAGTGGTTGGCATGGGCCAACTTGTCGGACAGTACAATATGGCCGTCCAAAAGTGATTTCATCTCATCGGCCACCGGTTCGGTCAGGTCATCGCCTTCCACCAGCACTGTATATAAGGCTGTAATGCAACCGGTGCGTGTTCTTCCGGCCCGTTCCAGCAGCAGGGGCAGCGTGGTAAACAGCGATGGCGGATAACCCCGACGCGTGGGGGGTTCGCCGGCTGACAGGCCCAGTTCCCGTTGCGCACGGGCAAAACGGGTGACCGAGTCCATCATCAGCACAACTTGCTTGCCTTGATCGCGAAGATACTCGGCTATGGCCATTGCCACGTAGGCCGCTTTAACGCGTTCCATAGAAGGCCTGTCTGAAGTCGAGACAATCACCACCGATTTGCGAAGCCCTTCTCCCAGGGTCTCTTCTATGAACTCGCGAACTTCTCTGCCACGTTCACCAATCAATGCCAATACAATGGCATCTGCTTCACCACCGCGTGCCAACATCGCCAACAGGGTGCTTTTACCTTGCCCGGCGCCTGCAAAAATTCCCAAACGCTGACCCTGGCAGCAGGTTATCAAACCATCAATGGCACTCACCCCGACGGATAAGGGTTCGGAGATGATGGTCCTTTCCAGAGGATTGGGTGGATCTGCATAGATCGGATAGTGTTCTTCCACCTCCAAGGGCCCTTTGGAATCAAAATCGAGGGGGTTTCCGAGTCCGTCAATAATTCGGCCGAGCATTTTCTTTCCCACCGGCACGAGGTGTTGTTCTCCGGTGGCAATCACCTCAGTGGCCGAGGACACCCCCCATAACCGGCCTAATGGGGTTAAAAGCACTGCATCCTGCGCAAATCCGACCACCTCGGCTTTAAGCTCCCACTGCTGGGATGGATCTTTGAGGATACAGATTTCTCCGATCTTAACCTGTACGCCCACGGCTTTGATAATGGTGCCAACCACTTGAATCACCCGCCCTCTTCTAACCTCCTGGGAAGCGGTATGAACGAAGGGATCATTCAGCGCGGATTTAAGGTAGTCTAATCGGATGGGCATATATTTTTCCTCACCTCTTTAAAACGCCTTTCTAAACTGGCCCGGATGGTTTCCAGCTGAACATCCAAGCTGACATCGATGGACCCCATCTTGGTCTCCACCACACAGGTACCGCTATCGCGTGTACTATCGGCAATCACCTCCACGTATCTTTGATCGATAAAACTTTCTTGCAGCTCCTCGATCTTTTGCCGCACTGAACTGGCTTGCTCAGTTGAAACGCGCAGTATGATGTGCTTTTGGTCACGGGACGTATGTACAGCTTTTTGAGCCAGTTGTTTGATGACTTGCTCATCACCCACCTCGCTCAGTATCAATTTGGTGGCGGAAATGATGGTTTCAACGATCATTTTTTCAACGGATTCCAGGTAGGTAACCGTATCCATAATGGTATTGGTAACCTCTTCGGCAATTTTACGTTCGCCGATCTCCAAACCGTCCTGGTATCCTCTCTCTTTTTCCTGTTCGTAAGCCTCGCCGGCACCGGTGATGATGGATTCGGCCTCTTTCTTTGCGGCTTCGGTGATGGCGGCCGCTTCATCTTTGGCCTTTGCAATAATCTCTGCGGCTTCGATGTACAGCAAATAGTCTTCGGCTTTGATAACTTTTTTAGCCGTATTTACCTGAATTGCGCTTTTTACGAATTGAAAAGGTTTTTCCATTGGGGCCCCGCCTCTTGAAACAACACCTTGCGCACCAGGGACCAGGCCCTGTTCCTGTCCTTTGATTGACCGTTCTCGGAAAAATCCCAACACACGGTGTTGGCAAATTTCAGCTCGAATCGTTTAGTCATTGCCTCGGGAGCATCACTTAAGCATATTTGAATGCATATACGGCCATCTTGGAGAACCTGTTCTCTGGTCAGCTCGGGAGCATCACCGGCTACGTCCCAAAACCAGGTATGGCTTCCAAAAAGCGTGGCGCGTTTTATTGCAAAGAGATAGGCGTTCTCTCCGAGATCTTTTTTCAGCGAGCGTGCTTTACGGCCCTCTACTACCGCTTTGATCCGCCGTGAATTCAGGGTCAGCCCCAAGGTATAAACCAGCCTCTTCAATATGTGTCTGTCGAGCAGTACAATACGATGCGCCACATCCTGAAATTGATAACAGTATTTGTGTCCGATGCTGTTCAAAAGATATGCCGCCAGATGCTTTTCCGACCTCTTGTTTTCGAGGCATCGTCCAACGGCGGCCGGAAAATCCATTACGTTTTCCCACCATGACGGGTGCATATATCGGGTGGGAAACACATTAAACTGGTGAATCAGTGCTGCCAATGGGTCATCGCCTCTTATGATGCGCTGCATGATGTTGTCGGGCATTACTTTGACTTTAAGAAAGGGATCCGTTTCCAGCTTCCGGTAATGGTCGATGCCGACAGGTTGGAAAATTTCCCTTTGGACTTGAGAATCAAATAGAGTAGAGCCGCTGTCAATCCGCCGAACAGCGCAACAATGATGGCCATTTGCCTTCGCAAGCGGGGCACCGACGTCGGCGCCACTTTGAGCCCGTATATCGATACAAAATTGAGGGTTTCATCTTTGGGCACATCCATTTCCGAGGGGAATAGTGCCAATGAAACTTTTTTGTAGTCCAATCCTTCGATGCTGTTGACGACGAGCTCCTTTATTTTAAGAATCTGGGAATCGAGGTCGGCGCCAGCCTTGTGCTTTATAAAGACCGATGCCGAGGAAGGAACGAGTTTTTCAGCCAAAGGATCGTTTTTGGGCAGAACCACATGGACTTTACACGAGAGTATACCATCGATTCTGGATATGGTATCCGAGACCTCCTGGGACAATGCGTGGATGAAACGAATGCGTTCTTCCAACGGTGAAGAAACAAGTCCCTCCTTTTTAAATACGTCGCCGATGGAGACAAACTCTTCCTTCGGGTACCCGTTGACGGTTAAGATCTCGATAGCCCTGGCCATCTCGCCGGCCTCGACCATCAGGTTCCAGCTCCCCTCCAGTCCGGGCATTTTTTGGCATGCAATACCTTTACGCAGCAGGATTGCCATGATTTCGTTAATTTCTTTTTCGGGCAAGTTGGAATACAGGACTTCATCGCAACCAGTGACCAGCACAGTAGATAACATTATGCCGATCATTGCCCACCGGGAAAAAAAATTTTGCCAAGCTGTATATTTTGAACGCATATAAATTTACCAGGTTGTTGATACAACAATTGGGACGGCCTATTGTTTGATAAAACTCATCAAGTTGCCCAACTGTTGTAAAATAATGGATCCGAATGAGGTGATGGTCTGATACTTGGTGGCCACAAACAGCGAGTCACGTGTATTGTCCGCCATCTCCCTCATGTTGCCGACGTAGCTATCGATATTATCCCCGTCGATCTCCAAAGGCTCTGAATTTTCCAACTTCCCTATGGTTTGCACCCATTCATCCTGAAGTTTTTCAAGGCCGTCCAATGATCGTTGGAACAAATCTCCACCACTGTCAGCATCCCTGAATTCAGCGTCGATCTGACTGTAATCGATGACATCGATATTCTGATCAACGGATTCCACGCCGGAGTCATAGGTACTAATGTCGTTGGCCGGCTCGTCTGCCATCATTTTTTCAAAATCCAGCACATCCCTTTGGGCCGGCTTTTTAAATGGTGTATCCGAGCCACCGCCGGTCAGCGGAGAAAAAGAGTCGCCTTGATGGACTTGTTCATATAATCCCATAATTTTCTACCTCCGGAAAACAGACAATTGGCTAACTGGCCATCATCTCCCGTGCAATTTTGACCGCATCTTCATTATTGCTGCTGCCGATGATTTGCTTTAGCATTCTTTTGGATCGATCATAGTCTTTGTAAGCCACCTTATACATACTGGCGATGTAGATTTTGGCGTAATCGTTTTCCGGGTCTATCTTCAACGCCTTGTCTTTTAAAATCTTCATGGCGTTGTCGAAGTCACCATTCAAGGATTTCGACAACCCCAGACACACCAGCAAGTTATCTTCCTTTTCGGGCCAAATCGCATGCAGGCAACTGAAAAGGTTTTCAGCCTCTTTGGTCATATCGCCAAAAGCCGCAACGAATCCGATTTTCATAAACTCCGAAAGGGCCAGCCCGTCTTCCTCATTCACCAGTAATTGATAATCCATAGACTCCAGAAAAGTTCGGGTGGTATCGTTTAGAGTAGATTTACCCCACACGGCTTTCAAAATCTTTTGGGTTATCTGAATGGCTTTCTTCAAATTCGATAAACGATTAAAATCATCCATAACAACACCTTGGTTGAGCACAAATGCAATCTTATCGTTATGGTTATCCAACCCCGCCATTACCTCTTGCAATGTCATTTCATTTTCCATCGGTCTCTCCATTTTTTTAATTTTGTGCAGTGTGAAACGGTTCTAAATCGTTATCTTTGCTTTTCAGGTCATAATAATACTTTCGCCCATCCCTATCGATGACGATTCGATCGGAGCGTATTTCGCTTATGATAAGGCCGTTTTTCAACGGGCTGCCGACAAAATAGACCCTATTGCCGGTCATTGTGATATAGGGATGTTCTCCCAAGGTAACGCCGGTAATGGGTAAAATCACTTTTCCCGGCAACTGTTTTTCAGCGGCTTCGATTTTGTCTTTTAATATAAAGTCATCTCCAAAAAGCTGGGCAACGGTCATTTTTGCATTTCTCCAGTTTTCTTCCTCATACTTTCTCAGCAAACCCACGGATACCGGATAACCGTTTTCAATTTCTATGCGAACGCTTTCATCCAGCTCGTTATCTTTAATAATGCCGATTAGCTCAGGCACAACATCATCTAAAACCCACAGCCGTTCCTGGATGCTTTGCAGCCCGCCCACATCTTGTTTCAATCTGCTGATAATGATATCGATATCCCTTTTAGCGGCAATAAAGCCCTTGAGCAGAATTGTCCCACGCTCGACGTAGTCCGGCTCGATAGCATAAGACAAGCGCGCTAGAACAATCCGGCAAGACGATACTATATTTTCACCGGCAAATATTCTAGCGTGCACCCACGACGGCATGGCTTTTAGTTTTTCCATCACGCGCTGTTTTTCAGCCGCCAGCTTCGTGTAACCGACAACATCCATAATGACTTCAGCGTTAATAGTAATGTCAGGTTCAGGCAGATTCAGTTCTTCAAATATCTTTTTTACCTGATTGATGTGAAGTTCATGGTTTTGAACAGGGATGCTCGATAGTGCATAGGTTGCAAAATAAA
>JASFKE010000205.1:0-7006 GCA_050118795.1 Desulfobacteraceae bacterium
CTGCAAACCAAAAACAGGGATAACTTTTTATCGACCGATTTCGGTTTCAAAGAGTTCAATGTCAAAAGCACCAAAGAGCGCATCCGTCGCTATCGCAGATACATCTACCAGGCCGGCTCCATTGATCGACCGGAAAAGGGCAGAATAAAGGTGATCGATCCACGGGTGTTGGCCGCTCAGAAAAAGAGAGACTTTGAGATAACCCAGGCCAGCCGTTTGCGTTATCGTACCCGCTATTTTACAGATTCTTGCATTATCGGATCAAAAGAGTTTGTATCGGCCCACTACCAGCGCTTCAAACACCTGTTTGTCTCCAAACATAAAAAAATCCCCAAACCCATTGAAGGCCTGTCCGGGATCTATTCCTTGAAGCGGCTTTCGGAGCTTCTTTAAAACGATAAAAAAATAGAGCAAAATGAAAATAGTCGGCACTTCATATGGTAAGGTGCGTCCAATTTATCATTTTTTGTGATCTGTCATAGAAACGTTGCGATCTCTGGTACCCTGATACCGAAAAAATTGCTGCAAAAAGATTTCATCGTATCGCAATGGGGTTGGTAAATGAACCCGAAGGAGCAATAAGGGAGATATTTAAATAAGAGTCTGTCCCTATTTCTATTTTCCTATTTTCTCTATTTTCCTACGTTCTGTGGGAACTGGAGGCGGGTTACTGCCTCCGGTGACCCGGTGCGCTGGGTAACCGGCGTTCCTACCGCAAGATGCACTTTGCATCTCTTAAAAATCAGCGCTTGACATATAATTATAATATAATTATTAATTAATTATGAAGGGATTGATATTCGAATGGGATGACCATAAAAATGCGTCCAATAAACGCAAACATGGTGTTTCCTTCGAAGAGGCGCAAACCGTATTTTTTGATGAGAAGGCCATTGAATTTGATGATCCCGATCACTCAATTCAAGAGGAAAGATTCATCCTATTGGGCCTTAGCCAAAGCCTTAAGGTTTTAGTTGTTTGCCATTGTTATCGAAGAGATGAAAGCAAAATCCGTATTATTTCAGCGAGAAAAGCAACTAGAAAGGAACAAGGCGTATATTTCAGGAGGTCATGATGAGAAAGGAATATGATTTTGACAAAATGAAAGGACGCCGAAATCCTTATGCTAAGCATTTAAAAAAGCAGGTTACCATCCGCATCGGTGTCGATGTAATTGATTATTTTAAAAATATGGCAGATGAAACTGGTGTGCCATATCAAAATTTAATCAATCTGTATTTGCGTGATTGCGTTCAATCGAATCGTAAACTTTCATTCAAATGGACGCAATAAGGTGCAGAACCTAGCGCTGGTGTGGGACGGCAGGACCATGCCACCCCCACAGCTTACCGTTCTGCTTTAAAAAATGAAAGATATAAAGACAAAATATATCGAAACAATGGTCAGAGGGATTCCTGAAGATCTATCAGAGCTTAAAGAAGAGCTATCATTGTTTTATACATATCCACAGGCTAAAGCCTGGAGTATTAAATGGGAAAACAAAAACAATGAATTTTTGAAGGAGATAGGTATTCCTGTAAAGGATGGATGGGCCGATTGTATGCACAAGATTTTTTGACTTTAGCGCCCGGTCCCGCTAAAGCCTCTCCCCATCGTTGCGGCCCACCATGGGCTATAAGGTGCGGACGCGGACGGCAACCGGTATTTACCCGGCCGTCACATCCCGTGCATTTTGATGGAACGGCACGGCCTGCGCCGGCCTCTGCCGTAGCGCATGCCACTATCTCACTTCGTTATCCGCCCCCCGCAACGAGGAAGGAGCGCACCCATATGCGCACCATATAGCTCCCTCCGCCCCAACCACTCCCCGCCACCTTTGTTTACACACCTTTTGCAAGTATTGAAGGCCTGCGGGGTCTTTGCCGCCGCTGATGGTCCCTCTCCCACATTTATCTTTTAGTGGCCGGTGGGCAAAAGCTGCGCAAACAAAGGCGTTGCCAAAGAGACATCCCCCTCGGCTGCCTGCGCATTGAACCCCCGACTTTGGGGACGCTCCTAAAATAATAACTTTCTTATAAATTCTTGATAGGCGGCGGTTTACGAAGGCTGATTCTTTTTTTTAACCGCCGTTTTATTTTATAAAAACAGCCCAAATACTTTAGTGTGGAGGGTGTGGCATATAAAACAGACGCCGCCTGCCACGGCCGCCGAGTATCTTCTGCAGACCGAACAAGAAACCAGCTGTAGCGGGCTTGGCGTGGCCCTTGCCGCTGATGACATCAATCCGTGTTATCGGACGGTGCCACCTTAACCCCATAAAAATGAACGGCACTGTCGGATAACTACCCTTTGGATTATGTAAGAAGACGCAAGGGCCATGACAGGCCTCATACTGTGAAGTCCTTGAGCGGCGGCTACCGCTTCTTTATTGTTCGTTCTTGGATAGTCTGTCTTGCCAGGCTTGCGGCCGTCTGCGTTGGTGCCAGACAGCGACAATCAACAGCGTGTCCTGTCTGATCTGGTAGATGATGCCGTAAGGAAAGCGGTTGGTCAGGCACCGGCGTGCCCGTTTGGATGGAGAGATGGTGGTCCAGGCTTCGGGGTTTTGCTTGATCCGTTCGATGGTGTCTTCCACCTCTTTGGCAAACTCTTGCCCCAACCCCTGGCGTTGAATATCGTAAAATACAATGGCTTCGTAAAGTTCACGTACGGAAGGTTCAAGAAACTCAACATTCATCGGCTTTCTTTACGAGTAGATGTTTTTGAAAACCCGGCTGGACGATATGGTCTTTATTCGGCCGTCTTCATAGGCATCGATGCGGCTGTCGGCCTCTTTGGCCCACAGGCGGTCGAGTTCATCTTGAGAGATATCCAGGCTGGAAAACAGCCGTTCGGCCAACTGAGCCCGTTCGCCGGGCGGCAGTTGTAATGCGTCGGCCAGTAATTGTTCGGCGTTTGCGGTCATATTAACACCTCCGTTCTTGCAAAACATCTGATCTGATTTTGTCACCTGCAGCAAAATAGTCAAGGGCTTATCCTCTGGCCGGATCACTCCGGGTGGCTGTCAAGCGGTGACAGAGCGCCTTGCATTTTGTTTTTCATAATCATCGCATCGAGCACTTTGATAATGGCTTCCTGGTCATCGGCATCAAATCGTTCCAGTTCCCGGAACCTTTTGATCAACCGCGTATTGTGCAAAGAGCACTTTTGGGTATCGTCTCCGCTCAACAGATAATCCACAGAGGTATCTAAAAGACGGGACAACTCAATGAGTTTTTCTGCCGGTGGAATGTGAAGCCCGCATTCGTATTTATTGAACTGAGAAAAGCCGATATCAACCATGGCGGCCAGTTCTTTTTGCGTCCATCGTTTTTGCTTTCTTAGCGCTTTTAGCCTCTTGCCAAAGGCTGTTTTTACATTTTTATCGGCCATGATCAGAGGGCACTCCTTTATCATTTTTTGCCTCCATCTATATCACAGGGTTGATAATGGCCCTTGACAGGCATCCCTAAATAGATAGCAGATATCCGTAAAACGAACAACAAATTTGCTTGACCGTCAAAAGGGGGCAGGTTTGCTCTTGACTCATTTGATTTAAAATATTGACAGGCGGCGGTTTAGGAAGATTGACTTTCCCATTAATCGCCGTTTTTTACCAAATAGTTTATCACAAACGCTGTGGCATTGTCAGTTGATCAGCGACAATTCTAATTCCCGCTCATACCACCATTTGGATCTCTCCGGGCGTTAACGTAAATTATAGAAAATATATTATAAAACATGATTATACGCGTTTCGTAAAATTATGTGAACTTCAAAAACGCCTTCAACCGAAAGATGGGCGAAGGCTTTAAGAGTGCTTGAATATCCTTACATAATGAAATATAATATATAAAAATCTATAAGTAAGGAATATATCATGGCTGAAAATAAAAAAGCAGTGATTAAAGATGGGGCCGGAAACGAGGCTAAGACCGGAAGGTTTATTGCCGTAAATCCCGGTAGCCGATCCCACACCACCAAGGTGACGTCGAAGGGCCAGATAACGGTTCCCAAGCCGATTAGAGAGCACTTAAACCTGACCAAAGGTGATCGGATAGAATTTCTCATTGGCGTTAATGGCAAAGTGACCATTATGCCTGCCACGGCAGATGTTCGACAACTTAAAGGGATGGTCGCAAAGCCGGCCGAAACGGTGACGGTTGCCGATATGAACAAAGCCATCGAAGACGAAGGCGGTGCGATCAAATGATCGGCATCGATACCAACGTCATTGTACGATACATCGTTCAGGACGACCCTGAACAAGCCAAAGTCGCTGCCAAATTAATTGAACAAGCCTGCAGCAAAGACAATCCGGGCTATATTAATCATATTGTGCTGTGTGAGATTGTTTGGGTCTTAAGGCGAAATTATAAGCTGGATAAACAAAACATATGCCGGGTGATCGAACAGATCATGCGAACCGATAAACTATTGATTGAAGATATACAGCTTGTATGGAAAGCGCTTGAGGCATTTAAAGAGACAAAAGCGGATTTCGCAGACTGTTTGTTAGGTCAGAGAAACCTGCACGCCGGCTGCCAATACACCGCAACACTGGATGATGCTGCATCCGTGACCAAAGGATACAAGCATTTACTGCCAAAGTCTAAATCATAGCAGTTCGGCAACAATGAGCGGGTTCTTGATGGGTTAGTTCACTATGGGTTAATGCCTTCAATAGAAGCAAAGCAGGCTATCGGATTTAACATGCTCTGGTTTCCGATAAGCATTAGGGGATTGAAATATGAGGGAAACAACCAGGAAGCTGCTTCTTATAGACGGCATTGTTAACTTGCTTCTCGGATTATTGCTGCTCCTTTTTCCGATAGGTATGGCACCAATATTGGGTGTTCCGATATCTGAAAGTAATTTTTACCCCACAATACTTGGAGCGGTTCTTTTTGGAATTGGGATCGCCTTATTGATAGATGCTTATGGTCAACCACATGGCATCCACGGTTTAGGCATAGCAGGTGCTATCGCAATCAATTTCTGTGGAGCCGGGGTTCTAATCGTGTGGCTGCTTTTCACTCCCCTGAACCTGCCATTGCGTGGCTATATTGTATTGTGGATGATCGCAATAATTGTGACGGCAATAGGATCAATTGAATTGGCTATCATGTCTTGGAAAAGGAGATGTTCCGACAAAAAAAGGGCAATCAACCTAAATGACTGTAGCAGGTCGGGTTGATGGCCCTGAAAAAAGGCTTCAAAGGGCGGCAACCCTTTGAAACGCATTCCCTTAATATTTTAATCGGTGCGATTTTTTAAAAAGGTGAAACCTCACCGAACAAGTACAAGGTTCCCTTACCCTTGCCCTGCTTGATAAGGTATCCATCGTTTACCAGTTCACGCAATCGCACCTTGATGGTGTTGCGGTTGGCCTGAGTGATTGCCTGAATATCGGATATCGCCACTTGGCCATGCTGCTTGACGACCTCCAAGATCTGGCTGGAAAGCGCCGGTAGCTTTGCCATCAACCGTTCGCGTTCTATCTTTAAGGACAGATTGTCTTTTTGCTTTTTCATGCAGCTGAGAAAAAAAGAGAGCCAGGCATCCAGTTTTGCGTCCCCTTTGCCCAACGTGCTTTGCGCTTTTCTTAAAGCCAGATAGTACCCTTCCTTGTTTTGCTCGATAATGCTCTCCATCGAACTATAAGGTACGTACAAATAGCCGTTTTGCATCAACAAGAGTGTTGTCAGTATCCTGGACAGCCGCCCGTTGCCGTCCTGAAATGGATGGATGGCCAAAAACTGGACCGTAAAAATAGCAATGATCAATAGCGGGTGAAGGTCCTTTTGTTCAAAACTGCGGTTGGTCCACGATACCAATGCCTCCATCTCCATGGGTGTATCAAACGGCGTGGCCGTCTCGAAGATCACTCCCAGGCTCTTGCCGTTGTGTTCGAAGGCCTCCACATGGTTTGGCAACTTTTTGTACTCGCCCCGGTGCCGGGTATCTTTGGAACTGTATTTAAGCAGAACGCGATGCAGTTGTTTAATGTGGTTCTCTGAAATCGGGATCTGATCGTAAGCGTCAAAGACAAGGTTAATGGCCTCGGCGTATCCGGCCACCTCCTGTTCATCCCGTGATTGAAACGAGCTGATATCAATGCCGGTCAGCAGCGCTTCCACCTCTTGATCGGTCATCTTAGCGCCCTCAATCCGCGTAGAAGATCCCACCGACTCAATGGTGGCAATCTTTTTGAGCGTATGCAGCCGGTCGGGCCTTAGGTTGCCGATTGCACGCCATACCCCCTTGAACTCATCGATCTCGGCAATTTGTCTCAAAATATTATTTGTTATATTTACAGTAGGTTCTTTCATGTGAATCCTTTCGACTACCCATAAAAATACCCAAAAATACCCATAAAACCACCAATAGTCAATATGGCACCCCCATATACATACCCATAAATACCCAAAAAGACTTTAGCAAGATATTGTTGATTTACCGCTAACCAACGATTAAACGCGAGAGAACGGAGCACCGTGAATCGCGAATAAGTGAGGAACACTATGGACGTCCATAGGGTTTTTTGGCAAGGAGGCTTGGAACCGAACTTCGTCTCCGGGATTTGCCAATTGTTCATCCGGTCCTATGTTATCTCCTAGTCTATCATCTTGACCGGAGGTGCATCATGCCCAATCGTCTGATTCACGAAAAGAGCCCCTATTTGCTGCAGCATGCCCACAACCCTGTGAATTGGTATCCCTGGTCCGAGGAGGCTTTTGAAAAAGCCCGCCAGGAGAACAAGCCGGTTTTCCTGTCCGTTGGATATGCCACCTGCCACTGGTGCCATGTGATGGAGAGGGAATCTTTTGAAGATGAAGAGGCGGCGGCCGCACTGAATGACGCCTTTGTGCCGATCAAGGTGGATCGCGAAGAACGGCCCGACATTGACGCCGTCTATATGGCGGCTTGCCAGATGGTTTCCGGTTCCGGTGGATGGCCCTTGAATGTCATGATGACACCGGACAAAAAACCTTTCTTTGCCGGC
>JASFKE010000206.1:0-6915 GCA_050118795.1 Desulfobacteraceae bacterium
ATGGATCTGGCCGTTTTCTGAGTTGCTTCCGAGGTTTTGTGGCTGATTTCACCCACGTTGGCCATGGTCTGAGAAACGGATTCAGCCGCCAGCGCCTGTTCTTCTGCCGATGTTGAAATGGTGTGAACCATTTTGGCCACTTGAGAAGAGACGTTTTCCAGTTCCTGCAGCGTAACATAAGCGTCGTTGGCCAATTTAGACCCTTGAACCACGCGCTGGATGCTCTCGTCCATGCTTTTCCCGGCTTCGTTAATATCGCCCTGGATGTTTTTGACCAGGGTTTCGATTTGTTTGGTGGATGCCGTGGATCGTTCGGCCAGCCGCTGGACCTCCTCTGCAACCACAGCAAACCCGCGGCCGGCATCACCCGCCATTGCCGCTTGAATGGATGCATTCAGGGCCAGGATCGAGGTGCGGTCGGCGATATCGGTAATCAGCTGAATGATGTTGCCGATCTCCTGTGAGCTCTCTCCCAGACGCTTGATGGAGCGGGCCGTCTCCTGCACGCGCTCCCGGATGGTTTCCATGGCCTTGTTGGTGCGCGCCACGGCTTTGGCGCCTTTTTGTGCGTTGGCCATGGATCGCTGTGAAACCGAGGCTGACTTGGTGGCATTTTGGGCCACTTTTCGAATGGAGGCGGTCATGTCATTGATTACGGCAATGGCGTTGTTAATCTGTTCGGCCTGACGTTCGCTCATGTTGGCCAGGTTGGTGGTGGAACCACTGACTTTGGTGGAGGTGTCGCTGACTTGTCGGGTGGCCTCCTTAACACCCTTGACAATCTGTGTCAGCTGCTCGGCCATGGTATTGAACGAATCGGCAATGGCGCCGGTGACCTGTTCGGTGACCTCGGCCCGGGCTGTCAAGTCACCCTCTGTAAGCGCGCTGATTTCCGCCAGGAGTTTCATGATGGCATCTTGCATGGCATCGCGTTCATCACGACCTTGAATCAAGGTCAAGGTGTTGTCCAGCATGGAGTTCAATGATTGAGCCATCGATCCCAACTCATCTTTACTGATGACCTCGGCGCGGGCATCGTACTGCCCGATGCCGATTTCACTGAAGAGGTTCATGATGCGGTTGATTTGCATGGTCAGGCCGCCGGAGATGGTAAAAGAAGCAATCAGCACGGCAACAAGGGTAACTCCCAAAACGGAAATGCTGATAAGCGCCATCTTGACAACAGGGGCGCGCACCTCATCGAGGTCGATGTCGGACAGGATGGCCCAATGGACGCCCTTGGAATCCGTTTTGCCGGGAGGCTGGACAGTGATGCGAGACCAGGCGCTCAGGACGTCATGCCCACGGTAGTTTTGAACGACCTGCGTGCCGGATGTGCCGGACAGGGCCCTTTGCACAGCCGGGGTATCGACTTTGAATCGGGAGTTGAGAATGGTACTTTCAACTTCCAAGTCATCCAGAAAGCGGGAGTCACTGCGCCACAAATAATCCGTCCCCACGAGATAGGTGTCACCGGTTTGGCCCAAACCGGTATAGTCTTCCATAAAGACCTGGATCTGGGCCATGGTCAGCTGGGCAGCCACCACAAGGACAACCTGTTTATCGATGACGATAGGCTGGCCGATAAATGCAGCCGGTGTGTCCTGGCTGGGGGCGTATTTTTCCAGGTCCGAGATCTGGAGTCGCTTGGCCGATATGACATTTTGAACCAAACGCCCCAGGTTGGTCTCCTTGTAGGGTCCTGTAATTAAATTGGTATGGTAATCCTTTTCGTGAACCACCGAATAAAACATGTAACCGTCGGGGTTGATCAGATAAAAATTGAGATAGCCATACCCCTCTTTGTAATAGGTGAAAAAATCTTCTTCGGCCTCGTCGAATTTTGGTGAAATAACTTCTTCCACATGGGCGGTGACATTGACCGCCCATTGGATGCCCGGCACTTTTACAGGGGCATAGGCTGCCAGCTTGTAAATCCCCTGACGGTCCATCTTGTAACCGGTGCCGGATTCACCGGCGACGGCTTTGGATAGGTAGGGCCCGTTGATCATGTCGCCGACTCGCCCGGACTGAATGATCCGTTCGCTGCGCAGTTGGAATCCTTTTTCGACTTTTCCCACCAGGTAGGCCTCGGCGGTCTTGCTCAAGCCGGCGCGCTCCTGCATGATGCCGTTGATATGGTCCATATGCAATTGGCCCATGACCACACCGATAACGTTCCCGTCCGATCGCACCGGTGCGGCAACAAAACCCGCCGGAAGAAAGGACAGCGGTTCATAGGGCTCGAAATCCTGCAGTATGACATCCTTTAACCCTTTTCGGAATGCTTTGGCGGCCGGGCTGTTTTTTAACCGGCCGCTCTTCAGGTTTTGCCCAAGATCCGTCTCTTTTTCCACTGAATAGATTACCCGGCCTTTCGCATCGATCAACAGCAGGTTGTAATATCCGTATGTCTCTTTGTACTCCGTCAACCAGTCGCCATATTTTTTTGCGACCGATTTCCATTCCGGGCCGTTGATTCGGCCGCTGTCGGCAAAGGCATTTAAAACGGATGCAGTTGTTGGATTCACGCCCAGTACACGGATATCGCCAAGCCGGTTGTACAGGTAGTCTTCAATCCATATGATTTTATTGTCTCGAACGGATACCAACTTTTCGAATGCTTTTTGTTGCATGGTAAAAACAATTTCATGCAGCACATCCATGTCGGCCCGGCGTTCGTCAAAGAACGTTTCCACTGCGGTCGCTTTGGTCCGGCCGATGGCTTGCAGGTTGCTTTCGGCCTTGTTCATCAAAGCACTGGAAGCTGCCCGATAGGTAATGGTGCCGATAATAACGAGCGGTATCGTGCCGATGATCAGAAAACTGATAAACATTTTCTTTCGAATGCTTACCTGTCCCCCGGTCATAAGGGTTATGAGTTTGGTGATGAATGGCTTTATCCCTTTCATGAGGAATTACCTCCTTTTGGATATTCCTGAACGATTGTTTATTTTTTACAGCACGCACTCAATCTGCAGTACTTAAGTTTTTATATGTCTACAGGAAATGTTCCTGGTCCTTTTTATTTTAATGTCTTGCGTCCATTTCTCACGATGTCGTCTGGATGCAATTCGACGGGCCGCTTACCGGCGTCACTCCATTATCACTTTTTTGAGATGGCTTCTCGTGACGGCAGGGTCTAGGACCCTGCCGTCACATCGTTCGGGTTTCTATTTTTTTACAAATTGATCAATGCCTTCTTCTCTCCAAACCTTGAGCGTCTTCTCGTCTTTGGAATCGATTTTTACACCGATCGCATTGACGGGAAGATCGTAGTTTTTTTGAATCTCAATCCAATTTTTCTTTATCGCCGGATCGATTGCCATGATGGGGTTCCTCCTATGGTAGATGTTATTGAAAACTTCCCAACAATTCTTCAATCATTGGTGCACTATATTTTTCAGGCGATTGGGGTCCAATCACCGCCACCGCGGCGTTTCCGAATGCATCCAAAAAGGTGTTTTGGGTCAAATGTGCCAGGGTGTTCAACTCGACTTGGTCAATTGCTCTGAGGATTTGGTCGGATGGAATGTGATTGCCGAAATAGAGCTCCTGGGTCGCCAACCGGCTCATTTGGGTGTTGCTGCACTCAGCGGAGATAAGGTGTTGGCCGCGTATTTGCATCTTGGCTTTCCAAAGTTCATCATCGTCGATGGGGTCTTCTCCATTTATGGTTTTCCAGATTTCGCCCAATGTCAGGAACAACACCTGCATCAAAAGCTCAGGCGATGTACTGCCTTCAACGACCAGCAGCCCATCATCATGATAGGCCTGATACTCGGTGCGAATTTCGTATACCAAGCCACGCTCTTCCCGGATCCGTCGGAACAGGCGTGAACTGATGCCGCCGCCCAGGATTTTGTTCAGCACGTGGACCGCATAGCGTTGTGGATGCGCATATGGAAAGGAGCGCAGTCCTATGGAAAAGTAGGCCTGCGAGACAGGAATGTGTTCAACCGACACGCCGGGATAAAACGACGGCTTGACGCGCTGCCTTGGCCTGGATTGCCCCATCAAATGCCAGAAAGCATCTCGCACTTGGGACCGGTAATCGTTGTGGTCAATATTGCCGGCTGCCGCAATGATGATTCGGTCCGGCATGTAGTACGAGTGGACGAAATAGATCACGTCTTCCCGGGTTAGATCCATTACGCTTTGCGGGGATCCATTGATCGATTTGCCCAAATAATGGCCGCTCCAGATATGCGATTTTAATAACGCATCGCAACGCTGATCCGGTAGATCCAAGCCACTTTCAATTTCGCGGGTGATGGTGTTTTTTTCCCGTTCCAGATTGCTTTCCGAGTAAAGTGAGTTCAGGAGTATGTCCCCTAATAAATCCACGGCAAACGTACGATAGTCATCCAATACGGTGGCGGTATAGCATGTGTAGTCGCGGGTAATGAAACCGCCCACCTGCCCGCCGGCCTCGTCCATGAATCGCGCTATTTGACGCGAATCCCGGTTGGACGTACCGCCGAACATAAGATGTTCGGTAAGGTGGGCCAGCCCGTTTTTCTCTCCGGGCTCATCCAATATTCCACTGTCGACCAACACCCCCATAGCGATTGAGCGCACGTTGGGCATCGATTTGGTGACCACCCGTATGCCGTTTTCCAGCGTCGATTTCTGATACATGGATACTCCTAAACTCCATTATCCGAATCACGGGTCGATGGCAGACCCAGTATCCGTTCCAGGTTTATGGCCAACAGCAGTTGGTTCTCTGTCTCGTAAGCACCGCTGACAAAGGAACGTTTCGATATCCAGCGAGGTATCTCTACTGGGGTGCAAGCCAGGGGAAGTTGATGTTGACGAACGGCGGCCCCGACATTGAAAATGGCATACATCGCCTTCAATCGACTTCCTTTTTCCTGATGCGCGCCCTGCACCACGATGGTCCGCAACGGCATGGCCTGATCGGTTGGTTCCATCCCCAGGGATTGCTCCAGGGACAATACCGGTAAAACCCTGCCGCGCCATTCGGCAATGCCTTTGGCATAAGATGGGCCGAAAGGAATCCATTGGGTTGTGGGGTGGCGCAGTACGTCCACGATTTGACGTAAACTGAACAGGTAGGACACCGGTCGGTTATGGCGCGCAGGAAGACGTGCCGGAAAAATGAGCACCTGATGAGCGCCTTTGCCATCCTGCGCTGAGGATGTTTGTTTCGCGTTCGCTTCGGTTTGTGATTCTGCCGACATGGCGTTTGGTCGGTCCGGGTCCGCTGCGCGCACCGTTTCGCTGGTTTCATTTGGTCGCGAAGAGATGGGATGCCCTGATGCGTCTTTCGCAATGGCCTGCGCATTGAACATTAATGCCAAGCGGCGCTGCATCCGAAGCACACTTGGGAAGTAGGACTGGATCGCTGCGCCGAAAACCTGCGGCATGGCGTGAATCTGTTCGATATCTGCATCAACCTCACCATCGACACTATCCGCCCACAAGGCCATCGCCGGGGTGCCATTGACCGTTTTGACCAACAAGATTTTGGCTTGAGGTGGAGAAGATGGCGCCAAACGGCGTTTGGTTCGGCCCGCAAAGTCGATCAATTTCAGTTTTCGTCCCATGTAATCGATGGCCGCTTTTCCACCAGGTGGCTTGGGGTCGACAGATATCGCATCCGCCGGATGGATATCGCTGACAAAGGACGACTCGATGGCAAAGGGAACGTTTGCAGATTGAAATGGTATCATTTTAGGCATCTGACGGTTTCCTCAGCCTTTTTGGGTTAAAGGGAATCACCTTTTTCCGGGGTGCGGTCAATCGGTGGATCAAGGCGATAAAATTTTGATCCTCATAGGGCTTGATCAAAAATCCATTGACACCGACGGCTTTGGCTTTTTCCCGATATTTTTGCGCCGCTCTGGAGGTAAGCATGATCACAGGGATGTCACTGAATGCCTCCTGAGCTCTAAAAGCGGCCATAAATTCATAACCATTCATTCGAGGCATCTCGATATCCAGCACAATCAAGTCCGGTCGATAGGTGTGCAAACACTCCAAAGCCTCCACGCCGTCTTTTGCGGACTGCACCTCCCATCCCTGACGTTGCATTAAGCGAGACACCACCGTGCGCACACTCACCGAATCATCCACCACCAAAATATTTAACGATTTCCGGATGGGGCGCGATGGTTGCTTGATGGGGCGGTGTTCCTGGGCTTGCCCGGCCATGAGCAGCTCTTCAAGGTTTAAAATGGGTACAATGCGGCCATCTCCCAAGACAGCGGCGCCTGCGATACCCGTCACGCGGTTCAGGTGAGCGCCCAAATGTTTAACGACAATATCTTTTTGGCCGTGCATCTGGTCGATGGCGACGGCTCCCTGCCAGCTGCCCGTGTCGATGACCAGGACCAGGGGTTGTTCTTTGTTATCGCTGCGCTGCGTGTCCGCATCATCCACGGGCACATGGTCCGATAATTGGTAGAAGGGTATCGGCCTGTTGTCCCATTGGATGGTTTTGCTGTTGTCGTTACCTTTTCGAATCGATTTCGGGTCGATCCTTAGAATCTCTTTTATTTCATAAAGAGGGGTGGCATAGATTCGACCACCGATCGAAAACATGAGCGCCCGTAAGACCGCCAATGTCAGGGGGATTCGTATCTGAAAGGTGGTGCCGATATCTTTTTCCGACGCTTCGATGTGGATGCGTCCTTTAAGCGCATGGATGTTTCCTTTGACCACATCCATACCAACGCCCCGGCCGGAAACTTCACTGATATCCATACAGGTGCTGAATCCAGGTCGAAAGATCATGTCGACCAGTTCTTCATCCGTCATGGTTGCCGCATCGGGGACCAGCGCACAAGATGCGGTCACATGACGAATGGCCTTCAGGTCGATGCCGGAGCCATCATCCATCACGCGAATGACAACGTGATCGCCCTGATATTGAGCTGAAAGATGAAT
>JASFKE010000207.1:0-6868 GCA_050118795.1 Desulfobacteraceae bacterium
GTGGTAGGCGGCATCCAGGGCGTAACCCGATCCCAGAAGGCTTTGAGCGTTGGTCCCGTGGTACTGGTGCGGAGGGGTTTTGATCTGGGCCAGCGCGCCATCCGGACTGATAACCAGCGGGCTTCTGATATTTCGAAAGGCGGGCCCGAAAGGGACGAGATCTTCGTAGATCTTTTCCGGCGCCACAATGGTGCAGATGCCTTCCAGGGCGGCCGTAAAATCGATCCGCCAGCTTTTGGGCGGCGTTGGGAGCTTTTCGAATGTGAGCCGGACATGGATCTTGGTGCGGGTGAATGCGGCTTTGGGCGCTTTGGTTCTGGTGAGCAAGGTCGCCTGAAGGCTTCCATCTTTTGCGGTTCGTAATTCCGCAATGGCGTCCAAATGATCCGCGCCGGGTTCCATGAAGAGAAATTTATCGAACTCGATATGGCTCAAGTGGTCGATCCGAATATGGGGATAGTTGTTTTTGGCAACACGCGCCAGCGCTTCCATGGCCTCCACCGCCGGCAGTACAGGCCGCCCCTGAAAATGGTGGTCCATCAGATGACCTGGGGTGGGCAGGACCACGGGGATTCGCGCAGGCGGGTCTATTTGGGGAAGATGTCCCATAGCCGCACCGTTTTGGGATCGATTTCCACCGGCGTTCCGGATGCATTGGTGGCACAGTGGCGGGTCAATCCCTTGCAGACGATGTCGCCGGTATCTCCATGGGTAATGACATAGTCGAACTGAAGCCGTACCCGTTCCAGACCGGATGGGCGGGTGTGAATATACATGAGGTCATCATAGTAGAGAGGGCGAAAATAGTCGATCTCCACTTTGATGATGGGGTAGACAAATCCGCTCTCTTCAACCTCTTTGTAGGGATAGGCCGCATCGCGCATCAGGCTGGCCCGGCCGTATTCAAAGTATCTCAGGTAGTGGGCGTGGTAGACGACCTGGGAGCGGTCGGTGTCGGCATAAAGGGTGCGCATTTGGCAACGGTGCCAGATCAGGCCGCTTGTCTTGTCGCGGACATAGGACGGCTGGCCGTCATTGGGTTCCGTGATAAATGGTTTCGGCTTCAATTTACACTCCCCTGAATACTATGCAGCAATTGGTTCCACCGAAACCAAAGGCGTTGGACAATATCATTTCGTGAGAGCATCGGCGTGCTGCATCGGGCACCACATCGATATCGCCAAATTCGGGATCGGCAAGATGGTTGACGGTAGGCAGGACGATACCCTGCCGCATGCCCTCGATGCCCAGGGCCGCCTCGATGGCTGCGGCGGCGCCCAGGGTGTGTCCGATCTGGGATTTGTTGGCGCAGACCGGCACCTGATTCAACCGGCTGCCGAACACCTCCCGCAGACACGCCACTTCGGTGGCATCGCCTTTAAAGGTCGATGTGCCGTGGGCATTGACACATTGAATGTCTGCAGGTCCCAACCCGGCGTCATCGATGGCCTGGAGCATGGCACTGATAATGGTCTCCTTGCAGGGCAGGGTGAAATGGTGGGCGTCTGATGTCCAGCCGATACCCATCACCTCCGCCTTTGGCGACAGGGCCAGGGATTGGAGCGTCTCCTCGGCCGCCAGGACCAGAACACCGCCGCCCTCGGCCAGGACAAATCCCCGGCGATCGATGCTGAAGGGGCGTGAAGCCTGGGTCGGGTCTTTCCAGGCGCGATCTTTGGGGCCCACTTTCACCGTGGCCCAGATATTGGCAAATCCTTGAATGATTTCGGGAATCAGGCAGGTATCCACCCCGCCCACCAGGGCAAAATCGCAATCACCGTCCCGAATCATGCGGGCCCCTAAGGCGATGGCGTGGTTTCCGGAAGCGCACGCGCCTTGGGGCGAAAAAATCGGACCGGTGAATCCGAGCAGCATGCCGGCTTTGCCGGCCGGGACATTGGCGCACAGGTTGGGCAGCAGATAGGGGCTGACCTTGGTGGGGCCTTGGTTGACATAATTGTCCATGGCGACGCGGTAGGCGTCGGTGCCGTTCAGGGCCGAGCCGACGAGGCAGGCTGTCCGGGGGCCGGTGACATCGTCAATGGTGAGCCCGGCATGGGCCAGAGCCTGTTTGCACAGGGCCATGGTGAGAAAGACAAATGCGGCGTTCCAATTGTCCCCCTCTTTTTCATTGATGAAATCATATTCCCGGGGACTCCAATCGGGGATCTCCCCCACGACGTTGCTGCGGGAATCCACTGTGCAGCGGGTCAAGCGCCGAAAACCGGCCTCGCCCTGGACGGCCCGCCGCCACGTCGATGCAAAATCCTTTCCCAGGGCGGTGGCGGTTTCATACCCGATGACATAGACGCGTCTGTTTTTCGGTGGTCTCATGGTTCTGTGTCGGTCCCTATCCCTTAATCCTTTGGCGCTATGCCAGCTTGCGAAATACGGCGCAGGTGTTGCAGCCGCCAAAGCCGAAAGCGTTTTTTAACACATATTGCTGGGAAAGAGAACGACCGTGTTCGTGGGCGATCTCCAGCTCCATATCAGGTCCGGGGCGATAGTTGATGGTCGGCAGCAGTATCTGTTCGTCCAAGGATTTGAATGTAAATATGGTTTCAATGGCGCTGGAAGCGCCCATGCAATGCCCGGTCAACGATTTATTGGCTGTAACCGGCGCAATGGCGCCTCCAAACACATCGACCAGTGCGTCATATTCGATTTTGTCGCCGACGCGGGTGGAAGCGGCGTGGGCATTGATCGCATCAATGGCGCCGGGGGGGATGCCGGCGTCGGCAATGCTTTGTTGGATGCAGCGGCGCACGGTTTCCAGGTTGGGAGCCACAAAATGGTGGGCGTCGGAGGTCATGGACCATCCGGCCAGCGAGATGCTGTGGTTCAGTTCACGCTCTTGGGCAAATTGGCGCGTGGCCAGGATGATGCACCCTGCCCCTTCGGATATCACAAAGCCGCGCCGGTTTGAAGAGAAGGGGCGGCTGGCCTTTCGAGGCGGCTGCGCAGGCGCCCCCTGCCTGGGAACATAGGCGCCGTTCATGGTGGCGAAACCGGCTACGATGGGTTCGGTCAAAGCAAAGTCCACCGCACCGCAGATGACCACATCGGCCCGGCCCTGCTCCAGAAGCGTGGCCCCCATGGTGATGGAGGTCAATCCGGTGGCGCAAGCGGTGATGGTTGCGCAGATGGGTCCGGTGGCGCCGGTCAGCATGGAGACTTTGCCGGCCACCATATTGATGCAGCTATTGGGGTTCACGCAAGGGGCCGGCAGTTTGCCCTCGGAGATCATTTTACGGTCTGCGGACAGCACCGTATCCAGCCCGCCCACAGCGGAGCTATAGGTGACGGCGACCCTGGGTGCCAGCCGGCTGGTGATCTCCAGGCCGCATCTGTCCAGAGCCCTTTGAACGGTCAGCAGGGCGTATTTAAAGATGGGGGAGGGCCAGCGGGCCTCTTCTCTGGGTTTTAGAAAGGGATAGGGCAGATGGTCAATCGCCTCCACCTCTCCGGCGATGCGGACGGGAAAGTCGTCGGAGAGTTCGAAGCGGGTCAAAGGACCGATACCGCTGCGTCCATTGACAGCCCTTTGCCATTGGGTTTCCAAATCTATGCCGAGGGGCGAAACGGCATCGTAGCCAATGATTACCGGTGGATTAGAGGCCATTTTTCATTTACCAGGGGATAAACTGATAGAGCTTTGCAAACATCTCGTATATTTCGATCCAGTTCTGCAGATCCCCGGTGCTGCGCATATGGGCGCGTTTGTTGACCATGACCCAGCTCATGTGGGCTGCGCCGTCTTTACATGTTCTGCAATCCCGGGTCTCCGAAGTGCAGCAGCGGTGCATGGTTTGCAAATCCGATGCCCAACGGATAAAATTGGTAAGCCGTTTGGGTTGGGGGGCTCGCTTGTCCAGCGGTGCGGTGACCGAAGGGCACTCCATCCAGCCGAAGTCACGATCCAGCATTTTACCGGTGGTGATGATCTCGTGATAATATTTGGAGGAGATCACCGTTTCGGGGTATTGGTCCAGCATGTCGTCCATCTCCTGCCGAATGGCGGTGAGCTCTTCGGGCTGCCAATGGAAACCGTTGACGCCCTCGTCGTTGGAGAGCAACTGCATATGCACTTTGAGCCCCACATCCTGAATTTTCTGAATGATTTTCCGGGTCTTGCCGATCTGTTTAGGGGTGATGGTGTACAGATAATAGGTGTAGGGGTCGCCGGCATAGTTTTTACTTGAGATCGAGAAGGTATCCTTGCCCCTTAAGACCTTTTCGTCATCTTCATTGCCCCACAGGGAGATTCCCACCATCATGTCGGGGAACCGGTCCCGGGGAACTTTGATCAGGCCGTTGGTGGCGCAGAAACTGGGCAGGCGTTGGTAGAAGGCTTCCAGGCGGTCGAGGCACAAGGTGGGCTCGCCGCCGATCAATATGGCCAGGTTGACGCCACGCGCTTTCTCTTTGTCGATGAAGGTTTCCCAGTGTTGGATATCGTGCTCCTCTTTGGCGGCGGTGTGCTCGTCCGAAGAGAAAAAGAAGCAGCCTTTGCAGCGCAAGTTGCATCGATTGGTGACATCGTAGATAGAGCTGCGAATGTTGAGCTTGGATATCCGTTTATAGCGTTCATACCATTGCTCATCGAGCAGTGAACTGACGGTTTTCATTGTCTTCTCCTTACGCGGCGGGGGGGCGTTTGAAACCAGGAGGCGCTACCAGTTCAGAGATCAGATTGGGCCCTTTATCATATCCGACAACCCACACCGCCAGATAGGTATCCACGTAGTCCAACCAGGCGTTAAAGGTGTCAGGGTCGACCGCATGGCGGTACAATCGAGCGGTGACCACCGCGCTGCCGGCGGCATAGTGGCGGCAATCCACACAGTCGGTATCGGGAACACAGCAAGCCGCCTTGCGATCCCAGCTCAAATCGGTGCGGTATTGCCGAAAGGATTTGCCCAGTCCAAGATCGGTGGAGGGGTTTTGCCGGGGATATGAGCATCCGTAAAGATGGTGCAATCCGTGGTTATGGGTGTGCGCCACGATATTGTAATAGGAGTAGAGCACATGTTCCGGATATCGATCCAGCAGCTCGGCCATGACGGCGCGTGTCTCTCTTAAGGATTTGGCCGTGTGGTTGAGCTCCCCATCATATCCCACCGGTGCTGAAAACAGATTGAACGTGACTTTGCAGTTGTTTTGGGCCAGGGTCTCGACAACCTGCCGCGCCTCGGCAATGTTATGCCGGGTGAATGTGTAAACCCACAATGCCCGC
This sequence comes from Desulfobacteraceae bacterium, assembly GCA_050118795.1. Taxonomy (GTDB): domain Bacteria; phylum Desulfobacterota; class Desulfobacteria; order Desulfobacterales; family Desulfosarcinaceae; genus JARRKU01. The sequence goes on from JASFKE010000207.1 coordinate 5,237, forward strand.
GGATCTTGATGATAGTTGTCGATCTGCCGCTGCAACATATCTTTGGCCTTGCGGGTCTCAAGGCTGGTGGCGTCATTGCCCCAAATGGAGATGTGGATCTTGTAGCCGATGGACTCGGGGATCAATTTCAGCCCGTTGGTGGCGATAGCCCCCAACGGCATTTCGTCATAGCAGACCTGGCACAGCTCCGGCACCAGGGAGGGTTCCGCGCCGGCCAGCACCACATAAGTGATACCGCGCTCTTTCTCTGCCTGCATCAATTGACGCCACGCCACCGGATCGCGGTTTTCCCGGGTGAACTGCTTCTCTCCCTCATAGTAGTAACAGCCGTCGCATCGAATGTTGCAGCGGTTTGTCATGTCATAGGTCGATTCACGCAGGAAAAAGTATTTACGCACTTTTTCCCATCGCTCCCGGACTTGGGGTGGTGCAATCAGCTCTGAAAACTTATAGCTGTCTTTCGGTTGCCGGTCATTGTCTGCATTGATTCGGATTGCGGGCTCCACAGTTGCGGTCTCCACTCTATTAGAGGCTATGCAGCCATCTTATGGTTCAAATACTCTGCGATCAGGCGAATATTGGTCAGCTTCGGGTAGTCGTCTTCATCGATGCGGACACCGTATTCATCCCTCAGGACCAGGGCCACCGTCGCCAGATCCATGCTGTCGATACCCACTTCATCCACCAGGTCCAGATCCGGGTCGAACTCTTTTGCAGTGACATCTTCCAGTTTGAGTTCGCTTATCATAATTTCAGCGATTCGCACAATGATGCTGTCTATATCTCCTGCCATGAATTCTATCTCCTTTTTAATGGTAATGTGCCACCTAATTTTAGAAATCCGCTACAAGCCAGCTCTTTGCTTTTCAGCAGGCGAAATCCATACGCCACACCTTGGTCATCCTTCGGTGTTATTTGCACCTCTATGCGCTCAGCGGGCCTGATCGCCCGTTTAAAGCGAACCCGGCTCACATTGGAGGCATATACATTTTTATTCAAGGCGCGGCCCAATATTTGAACGACCACCGCCAATTGCGCCACACCCGGCAATATCGCCTGGTTGGGAAAATGCCCATCAAACCAGATGGACGCTTCCGGTACTTCAACTTGAGCCGTGGTCATGCCATCAGCCTCAAGAATTTCCGATTTCAGATCAACGAGTCTGGTCATATAACACATTGGCAAGCTTTGTTCTAACCTTTGTAGTCACCGGATTAAATATTCCCACAATGGGCCGCTATATCCCTTCGCATACATGCGCTTTACCAACGCACTGGTCTCGTCGCCCCCGGAACCGATGACCCAATTGATCCGTTTGTCGGCCTTGGCCGTAACCCGGTCGATGATCTCTTCCCGCCGGATGTCGGCGGATTGATAAAAGACCGGTTCCAGCAGGTCGGAAGATGGCCCAAGCCGGCCTTGCCGGACAGAGAGATCAAAAAGAGCGGTGTTCGGATATATGCGCATACCGCAGAAAAGAAATAGAACGGATTTTTTCAGTTTGTCAATATGTGACAGGGTCGTTTCCAGGGTATCGGTTGTTTCACCGGGTCCCCCCAATAGAAAATAGTGGGCCACATGGAGGCCTGCAGCCACCGCGAGATCATGGGTCCTGTGAATCTGGCGCCGGTT
>JASFKE010000208.1:0-6845 GCA_050118795.1 Desulfobacteraceae bacterium
TGCCCTTTCTCCGGTCAGTTTTTCACCACCCCGGGCAGACGCCACCGGCAGCCGGCATTGGCCGGCGAGCCATTGGGCGAAAGAGTCGTCCCGGGTGTCGGCCAGGTGCACCACCAACAGGATGGGCAACCTGAAATCGGCCGGAAAGGCGCACACTATTTTTGCAATCACGCTGATGCTGCCGGTGGAACCGCCTATGGCCACCACGTTGTATGGGCCTGCCGTATCCGGCGGCCGCCCTTGACGGCTCTTGTCTCCCCCTTTTCCCGGCAGGGTCCCACGGCGTCTTCTGACCTTGATCCGGGCCGCTGCTCGAACCGTTCGGATCAACTCCTTTTCCCACCGTTGCGGGTTCGTTTCGACATCGCTCTTCTCTATGGTGGCGACGGCGCCGGCCAGCATGGCGTCCCAGGTTTTGAATTTTTCCCCCCGGCGAACAAAGGCAGAGAGGACAACGATGGGGCAGGCACAGGTGGCCATGATCCGTTCCACGGCTTCGGGGCCGCTCATCACCGGCATCTCCAGGTCCATCAGGATAACATCGGGGCGCAGCTTGCAGTTGGCGTCGACGGCCTGCAGGCCGTCGGCGGCCTCACCGGCGACGGTCATGCCGGGCGACTGCGCAAGGATCCGGCCCACCTGTTTTCTGACCGTTACGGAATCATCTACAACCAGAACGCGAATCATGAAATCAGACTCCCCACGGTTGCCAGGAACTCTTCCTGATCAAAGGTGCCTTTGACAATATAGGCATTGGCGCCTACGGCCATCCCCTTTTGTTTGTCCGCATCGCTGCCCCGGGTGGAGAGGATGATGATGGGGGTGGCCCGGTACCGCCGGCTGCCGCGGATGCGCTGGGACAGCTCGAAACCGTCCAGGCCGGGCATTTCGATATCCACCACGAACAGGTCCACGTCATCTGTCTCCATCAATTCCAGCGATTGGTCGCCGGAGCCGGCCGCAACCACCCGGTACCCCTCAGCGCTCAGCATCCCCTCTATAAGTCTGCGGGAGGTCAGCGAGTCGTCCACCACCATCACGGCATGGCCCGGGCGATCCCGCATGCGCGCGGCTTTTTGCAGCGGAAGTGCTTTGATCTTTTCGAGGATGCCGGGCACATCCAGCACAAAGGCCGGATCGCCGTCGGCCAGGATGGCTGCGGCTTGAAGGTGGGCGATTTTAGCCAGGCGCCCTTGCAGGGGTTGGGGAATTACCTCTTTGCGGCCTTCCAGGGCATCCACCCATAGAGCGGCTATATCGATATTTGCTTTGACGATAACGGCCCGGCGCCATTTGGAAGGGGGCGATGGCGTCTCGCTCTCCAGCAGGTCGGCCAAAGGGATCAGGGCGATGGGGGCATCGTTGAACTCGATGACCGGTTTGCCGGCCGCATGGGCGATTTGCGCCGGGGCCACAAGCTGTGTGGCAAGCATGTTTTGCAAAGGGATCAGCAGACGCTGCCGGGCACTGCGCACCCCAAAGACCGGGATGGTGTCGACGGACAGAGGCAGCGTCATGGTAAAGCGTGTAAACCGGCCTTTGGCCGAAGCGATTTCCAACACGCCCCCTAAGCTGTTCACACAATCTTTCACCACATCCAGGCCCACGCCGCGCCCGGCAAGCTGTGTCAGGCCGGTTGCCAAAGAGAGGCCGGATCGCAGGATCAGGTGCAAGGCCTCATCATCGGTCATGGCAGCGGCGGCGTGTGCGTCGATCACCTTTTTATCGATCGCTTTATCCCGGATCATTTGCGCATCCAGACCCCGGCCGTCGTCGTCGCAGCTGATGCGCACGCTGCCCCGATCCTTTGCAAAGGTCAATTTGATCGAGCCGCCCGGCATTTTGCCCATCCGCTGCCTCTCGACGGCCGGTTCGATGCCGTGGATGACGCTGTTGCGCAGCAGATGAAAAAGCGGCTCAGTGACACGATCCAGCAAGGCGCGATCCAGGTAAAGCGCCCTGTCCGTCATGGTAAAATCGATCTTCTTGCCGGTTTCGACCCCAAGGTCCCTGACCGCTTTTTCAAACAGGTGGGCAATGTTTCCCACAGGCGTCAGGCGCATCTTTTTGATGACATCGGTCATTTCGCGCGAAAGCTCGGCGGCACTGTGAATCTGCTGTTCCAGCAGATCCGTTTTCCTTGCTATGGGCGCCCCGGCTTGGCTGCCGGCGTGTTGCCGCCGTTGATTTTTCGCCGTGCCGTGATAAGTGCGCCCTTTTTCCCTCACTGCCGCGGCCAGAGCGGCGGCCGCGCTTTTTAACCGGCCGTGCTGGATATGGATCTCATTGGTCAGGCGGCTTAAGCGGTCCAGATCCGCATCCAGGATCCGGATGGTTTCCGGTGCAGCCGCTGTGGGAGGCGCTTTGCCGCCCCAGGCCGGTTCCTCTCCCCGGGGTTCCGGTTTTGCGCCGGTTGCCCGGTCCCGAACCGGTGCGGCCGGCCGCTCCTCTTTCAAGGCCTCTATCATTTTTCCAAGTTCTGTCGCCTCCCCAAGCAGCCGGGTGATCTGCCGGGGTGAGACCCGCGCTTTGCGCTCTTTGACGCGGGCGAGACGGTCTTCCATGCGGTGGGCCAGGGTGCCGATGGCCGTAAGCCGCACCACACCTGCGGCCCCTTTCAACTTATGGGCATGCCTTAAGATCCTGTCGATCAACGCTGCATCGTCCCGGCGTTTTTCCAATTCGAGCAGGTCCTTGGTGAGCGCATCCACGAGCTCGGCGCCTTCGATGATGAAGTATCTGTACCTTTTTCTCATTTTACATCTGCGCCAATCCACCGGCCATGTCGAGAAGGCGCCGGGCGGTCTCCAGGGTCTGCTGGGTGCTGCCTTTGACATCTTCGGCCGCCACCTGGACGTTCTGGACGGCGGCGGTCACCTGACCGATGGCGGTGGTCTGCTGGGTGACAGCCATCTCGGTCTCCTTGGCCGTGACCATGTTTTCCTCGGAGGCCTTCAGGATTTTTTCAAAATGGCCGGCTGTGTCGCTGATACGGCTTTTCCCCTCATTCACCGATTTCATGCCCTCTTCGGTGATCAGGACGGTTTTGTTGGTGCTCTTTTGAACATCCTCGATCAATTGGCGGACCTCTTTGGTCGAAGCGCCGGCCTTGTTGGCCAGGTTCATGATCTGTTCGGCCACCGCCCCGAAACGGGTGCCGGTTTCACCCGCCCCGGCCGCTTCGATGCCGGCATTGAACGATAGAATGGTGGTCTGCTCGGCCAGCTCCTTGATGATCTCCAGCACCAGCCCCATTTGCTGGCTCTTTTCTCCCAGAGCCAATATGTTTTCAGTGATCTTTTCCATCATGCTCCCAATCAGTGAAATTCCGTCCACCGCCTTTTCCAATGACTGCATCCCTTTTCCGGATTCCAGATGGGTGGATTCGGCCTCTGAAGCGGCATTGGCGGCCGCAGTGGAGATCTGTTGGGCTGTTTTTGAAAGCTCTTCCATGGTTGTGGATATCTCGGTGGTGGCGGTAACCTGTTCCGTGGTGCTGGTGGATTGTTGCTGGGCAAAGACCTGGAGCTTTTCGGCCGCGCCCTTGAGCCCGGTTGTGGCCCGGCGCAACGGCTTGACGATCACAAAGGCCGCCGGCACGATGGCGGCCAGGCTCAAGAGGGCCACACCGGCCAATATCCATTTCAATGTGTTTACCGGCCCAAAGGCCTCGGCCACATCGATCTCGGCGATCAGGGCCCAGGTGGTGGTTCCCAATTGAACCGGTGTGTAGGCCGAAAGGACGGAGTCTCCCCGGTGGTCCCGGATAATTCTCGTGTCGGCTATTCCGGAGAGCGCCTCCCGGCTGGCCCTGGTATCCACCATCCCCTTTGCGGGATCGGCAAAGGAGGCGGCCACCGAGTGGATCTCCGGAGCCAGGTAGGAGTCGCTGCGCATCAGCTTGTCGCTTCCCACCAGATAGGTTTCACCGGTCTTGCCCATGCCGGCGCGCTCTTGCATGATGCGCGTGATTTTGTCCAGGGGGATGGGAAACGCCACATATCCGGCGGTTTGCTCCGAATCGACCTTCACCCGGGCCATGGCAAAACCGGTGGGCGTCCCCCTGGCGGGCCCATAGGGGGCAAAATCTGAAAGCGCCGTATCCCGGCGTTTGACCTGGACAAAGGCATCTGCGAGGGAGGTCTCTTTCAGGTCGCTTGTGGGGATGACCAGCCCCAGGTCGGCCCTCCTCGAGACGCTGTAAACGATCCGCCCTGAGGTGTTGATGAGCAGAATGTCGTGCCAGTGATTGTCCTGTAAAATATCCTTGAAATGGGGATCGTACCGGGCGGCCGCCTCCATCCACCGGGGCGTTGCCGCTTCGCCGCCGGACTCGGAGGTGAGCTGTTCGAATTCGGCAATAGCCTTGACGGTATTGGGATCGTCTCTAAGGATACCTAGCTGTGACTCCAGGAGTTCAAAATAGTCGATGAGGAACTCTCTTTTGATCTCCCGCATCGATTCCAAATGGCTGAACGTTTGATGGGATAGGGCGCTGCCGGCTTTCCACAAGGCAATGCCGCCCATCAGCGCCAATGGGATAAGCCCGACGGCTAAAAGGAGAATCAGGAGCTTGGTTCTGAAACTCATACTCTGGCGCATTTATCTCTCCTTTCCTGTTTATGGCGGATCACCGGTCACCCGCTGAACCCGGCAGGGTTCAGCACGGTGACCATCTGCCCCCGATGGTGGAACTCACCGGCGATCAATTGCGCTGTTTCGCTCTCCAGGGATATCGGTCTGGGAGCCATTGCGCTCGTGGATAGAGGTGCAATCGCCACCAGCCGATCAACGGCGATGGCGGCCTCCACCCCAAGGCCTTTGGAGATCAGCACGATTTTTATCTCATCCGGATCGATGGAATTCAGATTCAAACGGTGGTGCAGATTGGCAACGGCCAGGACCTTGTTTTTGTAATTCATGACACCATAAAGGTCTGCCTGCCGGCCGGGCAGGGCAACGATGCGGCGATCGATCTCGATCTGGGCCAGATTGGCAACCGGCCAGGCAAACCACTCCCGCCCCAGTTCAAACACCAGATAATTGACCCGGTCGGCCGGCCGGGTTTCAATGGGTTTTGCAGTGGCCCGGTCAAACGCCTCTTTCAATTCACGCAACCGGTCATAAAGATCTGCCGAAAGGGTGTCGCCGCTTTTGGTTTTTAAGGGCATAATCCGGTGCCTTTCGTGTTTTCAAGTTTACCAAATGGATCCGGCAAAAGCCTTTACACGGCAAAATGAGCTGCCCTTGCCGGTCATTTCCGCTTGCAGAGCCGGGCAAGGGATCGTTTCGTCATGATGCCGTAAAAGAGTTTGACACGCGCCTGCTTATCTATGTCCAATGCTTTTAGCGCATTGGTAAAATAGCGGTTCGCGGTTGCCGCATCTCCCCGTTTTTCATGGAGATGGGCCAGTGCGAAATTGGGGGCGAAAAATCCCTTATCGAGGAATATGGCGTTCTGATTCGCCCTTATGGCCCCTTGATCATCGCCCTGGGCCGCCTTGATCATGGCTTCGAGGGCATAGACTTCGGGGGACGTCCGGGATAGTTGGTGCGCCTGCCGCCGGTAGGTTTCCGCCCGGCGCAGATCCGAACGGTTGAAAAAAATCAGGCCGATCAAGACCAACTCCCCCAGGCCCTTTTGTTCCTTAGCATCGTCCTTTAGCAAAATGGACAGGGCCCTATCGAAATCCTCATGAACATAGCAGTCGAACGCCTCGCTGTAAGGATCGGTGGTGGCATCCGTGTCGCCGCCGATGGTTTCGGTTCCGCCCGGTTCCGCCCGGGCTTTTAGAATCCGGGCGGCGCCGGGAGAGCGCAGGGGCAACGTGATGCCCGAAGAGATGCCGGGCAAAGGAGAATCAGTCTTTTCGGCAACGTCTCCTTTTCTTGTTTTCCGGTATATGAACGTGCCGCAACACGCCGTGGGGGATAGTATGTCGCGGGGCGCCAAACTGCCCTCGGCATGTCCCAGGAAAAGGTACCCACCGTCATTGAGGCGGGCCACAATTTTTTTGACGGCTTTTTGGGCCGGCTCCGGTCGAAAGTACATCAGCACGTTGCGGCAGAAAATCGCGTCGAACATTCCAAGATTTTCAGGATATTGATCTTCACAAACCAGGTTCAGCTCGCTAAAATCGGCCATTTGTCGAAACCGCTGCTTTATGCGGTATCGATCTTTTGCGCTATGAAAGTGATCCTTGAGGGCCTCCATATTGACACCCCTGAAAGCGTAGGGGGAATAAAGCCCCTCCCGCCCTTTGGCAAGCGCCTGCCGGTCTATGTCCGTGGCAACAATCCGAATCTCCCACTGCCGGGGCTGCTCAAGTTCCTGCCATAGGCAGATGGCCAGGGTGTACGCCTCTTCTCCGGTGGCACAGCCGGCCGACCAGAATCTCAATCGCCTCTGTTCACCGGCTTTTGCTTGTATGATCTCCGGCAGAACACGGTTCCGAAAGGCCAGCCAGTGATTGGCGTTGCGAAAAAAAGAGGTCTCGCCGACGGCAAAGGCTGTGATGAACCGTGTTATTTCACCAGCGCCTTGGCAAGATTCGATGTGTTGCAGAAAGGCGTCGTGAGAATCCGAGCCGATCATGTCCATTCGCGTGTTCACAAAAGCGGCCGCCTTCGGGTATTTATCTTCGTTTAAAAACAGTCCCGATCGCCGGGTCAAAAAGCGGATGATAGTGTTTTGCGCCTGGTCCATAACCTACCGAATATTGGTTTTCGTGTTGTGATTGTTCAGCAGCCCGGCCAGCACCTCGCTCTGTCTTTCATCCAACAGATCGTCAACCGCCAGCACCGGCACAATGGCGTCATCAATTCTGGCGCAGCACTTCAGGTAC
>JASFKE010000209.1:0-6841 GCA_050118795.1 Desulfobacteraceae bacterium
AGCCGATGATCTGGTGGTTTTACAGCCCACCCGGGTGGTCCAGCGAAAGGGCATCGAGCACGCCATCAATCTGGTGCATGCCTTGGGACGGCCAAACGCCAAGCTGGTGATATCCCACCAGGCCGGCGATGAAGGTTTTGAGTATGCCAAGTGGCTAAAGACCTTTGCCCGATCCCTCAATGTCGATCTGATGTTTGTGGAGACCCACCTGGACGATCCCTGGGGCACCTATGGAAGATCCCACAGCCGCAAGTTTCCTGAGTTTTCACTTTACGATGTCTACCCGGGCGCCAATTTTGTCACCTATCCCAGCCTCTGCGAAGGATTCGGCAACGGTTTGCTGGAGGCCATCTATTTTAAGAAGCCGGTTCTGGTAAACCGGTACGCAACCTATGTGACAGATATCGAACCGCTGGGATTTGATTTGGTCTCCATCGACGGTTTTCTCACCCAACAGGCGGTGGAACGGGTCAATCAACTGATTGATTCACCCCATCTGCGCCGCCAGATGACCGGGCGCAACTACAACATCGCCAGAACACATTACTCCTATCAAAATTTGCAAGACCAGCTCAATGGGGCCATGACCCAATTGCTTGGCGATAATTATTCGAGACTGGACGCCGATATGAACCAACCGGCACAGCCCGAGCCCCTTACCCCAAGAGGCAGGGAGCCGGTTGCCGAGCAGGATATGAATTGGGCCCGATCTTTTAATTAGGATTTTAACGGGTTTTCAAGGCGGCCTTTGGGAACCTTTGAAAGGTTTTTGACAGATATGAAGTTTTCTCAAGCGCGACCGGGTCGGGTTTTTATTGTGCGCCTGGAAGATGGCGAGATCGTCCATGAGGTGATCGAAAAATTTGCTGTGGACCAGGGTATCACGGCGGCATCGCTTCTGGTTGTCGGCGGGGCCGACGCCGGCAGTCGATTGGTGGTGGGGCCGGAGCAAGATCGCGGCCTGCCGTTGAACCCCATGCAACTGGTACTGGAAAACGCCCATGAGGTGACCGGCACCGGGACCCTCTTTTCCGATGACCAGGGTGTTCCGCTGCTGCACATGCACATGGCCTGCGGCAGACAAGACCGCGCCGTCACCGGCTGCATCCGCAGTGGCGTCAAGGTATGGCACGTCATGGAGGTCATTATTTTCGAACTGCTCGACACAGAGGCCACCCGGACACAGGAGGCGCCGTTGGGCTTGAAACTCCTCCAGCCCTGAAAACGACGGGCCGGGGATGATGTTCCCGAGCCTACAGGAGCCCGTCAAACACCCCATGTTCCCGAAGTATGTTCAAACCGATGAGCAGCAGCACTGTGCCGCCCAGGGCGTCGGCCAGCTGTCGGACGCGGGCGGCTTTGGAGATTCTTTGGCCGAAATGGAGTCCGATTATGGTGAATGCACACGCCACCACACCAATAATCACCGCCGGGGTCCAAATGGAGACATTGACCACGGAGAGGCTGAGTCCAACGGCCAGGGCATCCAGGCTGGTGGCCACCGACAGCATCACCATGGTGAACCCTTTGGTGGGGTCCTTGGACCGTTGTTCACATGTGTCATCGTTTTGAAAGGCTTCCCGCAGCATACTCTGGGCCACAAGGAGCAACAATCCGAACGCCACCCAGTGGTCATATTGGGCAATAAGCTCCCGGACGGTCAATCCGGCCCCCCAGCCGATCACCGGCATGACAGCCTGAAAAAAACCAAAATGCCAGGCCAGCCGAAAATGCTGGCGCCAATGGACAGTGCCCAGACAGATGCCGGTGGCGACGGCAACGGCAAATGCGTCCATGGCAAGGGCCACGGCAATGGCCATGATGTTAACAGGTGTCAATGGCGCAATGGTCTCCTCAGGCAATGGGGCAAAGGTGCTGTTTCTTTCCCTAACAAAACGCCTGGTCCCCAAAGCGGTTAACGTTGACTCTCAATTCGCTAGAGGGTAACATAACAGCCATTGGCCTGAGGTCAACAACCACCCATAAAGCGGCGGGCTGTTTTTCCGTTTGCAGGCTGGAAAAACTGTCCCACGTTAGTGCTATTATCGTTGCGGTTGCCGCCGGGTGCAGCGCACCCGGTGCAAAACGACACATCAAACGGTAATATGATGACGATACCCTAACCAACAGTTTAGCCAAAGGATGGACGCATGGATGAATGGGAAGAAAAACTGTCTTGTGCGTTGGCGTGTCACCGGTGCGGCGCAAGCTTGAAACCAAGCGATCAACGCATTCTATCGGTCTATGATCATGAACCTATCTGCCTGTCCTGCAAATCCGAAGAAGAGAAAAAGGATGACTACGAGAGCGTTTCCAGAGAAGCCATTGGCAGTTGCATGGCTGAAACGGAGTTGCTGTACAGTGACCCTCGAGGATATTGTTTTCACCATTTTTACCCGTTTACCTGTCATTGAGTGTGGTCACTGGGTATGATCGGCCTCAGATGACGCGCCGGAGCCTTTGGGGCGCCGTGGCAAAACCCCATAGTTGCAGAAGAAAGAAGGATGGGACTTCCAACGGGACCGGCCACCCGTGCCAAGGTATGCAAAGGTGGAAATTCAAAGCGCCTAATCAAACCCTAACAAATCCCTAACGCCATTAAAACTTTTACCGACTAAAGATCTTTTGCGCAATGTGCGTTTTCACTTGAACATAAACCTGAAATGTCATTGATAATACAAAGACCAGTACAATTATGAGTAAAGAGACCATACTCGTGGTGGATGATGAGGAGGATATTCTTGAATTGGTTCGCTTTAATTTGAGCCGTGAAGGATATCATATCATTTGTGCGGCTAGTGGCGAAGAGGCGTGGAAAACACTTAATTCCCAAAGATTCGATTTGATGATTCTGGATTTGATGCTTCCGGGAATGGACGGCCTTGAATTGGCGCGGCGTGTCAAAGCCGATGACGCGGCCCGGAACATGCCCATCATCATGCTCTCCGCCAAAGGAGAGGAGGCGGATATCGTTGCAGGTCTCGAGCTGGGAGCGGATGATTACGTCACCAAACCTTTCAGCCCACGGGTCCTCATCGCACGTGTCCGTACCGTGCTCAGACGCCTGTTGCAGCCACAGGTGGACGATGAGGATGCGCTGGAGATCTATGATTTGATCATTCACCCCGGCCGCCGCCATGTGCAGGCCCGGGGCCAGGTCGTCGATCTGACCTATACCGAATTTCAGGTGCTTTACTTTCTGGCCAAACGGCCGGGATGGGTCTTTACACGCAGCCAGATCGTGGACGCCGTTCGCGGTGAAGACTACCCGGTGACGGACCGCAGTGTGGATGTACAAATCGTCGGATTGCGAAAAAAACTCGGCGCAAGCGGCCAATACATCGAAACGGTCAGGGGTGTGGGCTATCGTTTCAAAGAAAAAGTACCGTCCCCCAAGTCCCATTGACAACATCTCCCCATAAGCCCTATACCCTTCATACATTTACAGGCCATGGATAGCTGCCGTACACCCATGATGCAATGCGTTGCGAAAAGATCGAATAACGGATGAAAAAGCGCAAGCCCCTAATCTGGCACCTCTACCCCCCTTACCTGATTTTGGTATTGGCCGCCTTGTTGGCCATCGGGTGGTATGCCAGCCGATCCATGCGCCATTTTTATCTCTCACAGATTCACCAGAACCTGTTCAATCAATCCCAATTGCTGAAACACCAATTTTTGCCCCTGCTGGAGGCTTCCCGCTATCCGGAATTGGACCGGTACTGCAAAGAGGGCGGAAAGCAGAGCTCTACCCGGCTGACCGTCATACTGCCCGACGGTACAGTTGTGGGGGACTCGGAAGCCATGCCGGCCAAGATGGAAAATCACGGCGACCGTCAGGAAATCCGGCAAGCCTTGGACGGAACCGAAGGCTCGGCTACCCGCTTCAGCGGCACCCTGAGGCAGCATATGATGTATGTGGCCGTTCCCATTTCGGATGACGAAACCATCCGGGGCGTTGTTCGCGTCTCCATTGCCATAGATGAAGTCGAAAACCAGATGAGATCGTTGCGGGTCCGCATGGCAGTGGGCGGCATCATCATCGCACTGTTGGTATCGATTGTATGTCTGCTGATCTCGCGGCGTATCAGCAACCCCATTAAAAATATGCGTCAAGGCGCCGAGCGCTATGCCCAGGGGGATCTGTCCCACCGTCTTCAATCACCGGATACCATCGAGCTGGCCGCACTGGCAGAAGCCATGAACCAGATGGCCCATGAACTCGAGAGACGGATCCAAACGGTTATCAGCCAGCGCAACGAATCCCAGGCGGTGCTCTCGAGCATGGTGGAAGGTGTGATCGCATTGAATTCCCAAGAGCAGATCATGGATATCAATGCGGCTGCGACGCGCCTGCTTAAACGCTCGGGTGAGGAGCTTAAGGGGCGCAGCATTCAGGAAATTATGCGCAATCGCGATTTGCACCGAATGGTCCAAATAACCTTGGTGGACGGCACCAACAACGAGGGGGATGTCACCCTCTATCAAAACGGCCGGCAGATTCTCTATATTCATTGTACGCCTTTGGTGGATGCCGGTGGTCACCGGATGGGTATCTTACTGGTCATGAATGACGTCACCCAACTGCGCCGCCTTGAAAATATGCGTAGCGATTTCGCAGCCAACGTCAGCCATGAAATCAAGACCCCCCTGACCGCCATTCAAGGTTTTGTGGAAACCCTGGCGCATGGATCGGTTGAAAACCCGGAAGAGGCCCGGCGCTTTTTAGGCATTATCCAAAAACATGTCAGCCGATTGACCACCATCATCGACGATTTGATGCAATTGTCCCGCATGGAACAGGACCGCGAAACCTATCGCCCCAAATACAGCAAAACTGCTGCAGTGGAGGTGATCCGCTCAGCCGTCCAATTATGCAGCAACACCGCCAAAAAAAGACAGATCACCATTGTAATCGAGGCCGACGGGAAGCTCACCGTCAGCATGGATGCCGATCTCATCGAGCAGGCCTTGGTCAACCTGCTCGACAACGCAATCAAGTACAGCCCAACCAAGAGCAAAATAACCATCGGCGCCCACAAAGCGGACCAAACGGTTAAAATATGGGTTACGGACCGGGGCATCGGCATCCCGAAAAAACACCATCCCCGTTTGTTTGAGCGATTTTATAGGGTCGATAAAGCCCGCAGCCGGAACATGGGGGGCACCGGACTCGGTCTGGCCATTGTCAAACACATTATCCAATCCCACCGCGGACGGGTGACGGTTCAAAGCGTCCAGGGAAGGGGAAGCACATTTACCCTGCACCTGCCGGATTCAGCGACCACCGGTGCAGGGGGTGGTCATGATTTTCGGCCATAGACCGAAAATCCAAAAACAGATCGGTGCTTATAATGTTGCGCCTTTAAACAACCAACAGGCCATGCCGCATCACCGCAAACATCGGTTATAAAAATATATTACTACAAAATAAGCCCCCCCGGTTCCAGATGCCGGGCATACCGAAATAGACTATAAGTAAATACTTGACGCCGGTTAACGGCATCGCTAAGCTTAAATATTGGACCTTAGGGTCATACCCAATTCACGCTGAATTACATCCTGCGGAATCGCGGTGTTGAAAAGACAAGGGGTGGGCAATGCTGAGCGAACGAGAAAAGTTGGACAGTTTGACCGGGCTGAGCATCGAGCTGAGCCGAATCAACGACCTGGATATCCTTATGGAGCGCATATTGCTCAGGGCACGCCAATTTGCCAATGCCGATGCCGGCTCCATCTATATTCGAGAAAAAGATCTGCTCCACTTTACCTATACCCAAAACGATACCTTGCAGAAAAAACTCCCCGAGGGTGAAAAACTCATCTACTCCACCTTTCAAATTCCCATCGATGAAAAAAGCATCGCCGGTTATGTGGCGGCCACCGGCAGGGCTCTAAATATCCCGGATGCCTATAAGCTCGAAGCGAGCCTGCCTTACCAGTTCCGTAAAACAATTGATGAAACCGCCGGGTACAAAACCCAATCGATCCTCACCATCCCTCTTAAAAACAGCAGCGATCAGGTTTTGGGAGTACTGCAAATCATCAATCCCCAGGACGATGAAAAGCACATCACCCGGTTTTCTGAATCGGACGAAAGAATGATGCACCATTTCGCCACGGTGGCCACTGTGGCGCTGGAGCGGGCAAAAATGACACGCGCGCTGATTCTGCGCATGATCAGCATGGCCGAAATGCGCGATCCCATGGAGACCGCCCCCCATGCCAACCGTGTCGCCAGTGTCTCGGTAGAGCTCTATGAACAATGGGCCAAGCGACGCGGTCTGGATGAGAACGAGATCGAAAAAAACCGCGATGTGCTGCGCATGGCCGCAATGCTTCACGATGTGGGCAAGGTGGCCACATCCGATCTGATACTCAATAAGCCGGCCAGGCTGAATGCGGACGAATATGAAGCGATGAAACTGCACACCGTTCAGGGTGCCCGGCTCTTTGAAGACCAACAGTCGGACTTTGACAAGGCGGCTGGTGTTGTGGCGCTGAGCCACCATGAACGGTGGGACGGCAACGGATATCCGGGGAACATCGATTACGACAGCGACTTGCTCAACAATGGCGATGGGCTGCCCAATGGTATGCCCCAGGGTAAAAAAGGAACGGATATCCCGCTATTTGGGCGTATTGTCGCTTTGGCGGATGTATTTGACGCCCTGAGTTCGGAACGCAGCTATAAAGAACCGTGGGACGAAGAGGCCATTTTAGCCCAGATTGAAAGAAGTGCCGGCCGCCATTTTGATCCGGAGTTGGTGGAAATTTTTTTCAACCGTTATGACGTTATCCGTGCCATCCATGATCGCTATAAGGATAAGGAGATACCGGA
>JASFKE010000210.1:0-6835 GCA_050118795.1 Desulfobacteraceae bacterium
GCTGAACAGTTTGATGCGTCTGGAATCTGGGTAGGTCTTATTTTTTCCGCATTTGCCATCGCACGCTTCATAGCAATGCCTGTTTTCGGTTGTATCTCTGACCAATTCGGCCGCAAACCTCTAATTGCCACCGGGTTGCTTCTATACTCTCTGGTTTCACTTGGCTTCCTCGGCGCCCACTCAGTCTTATCGCTGACACTATTGCGGGTTGGGCAGGGATTTGGCGCAGCAATGATTATTCCGATTGCCCAAGCTTATGCCGGGGAGATTTCAAGTGATAATTCCGAAGGTAGAATTATGGGCGTATTCTCTCTGGCAATGTTCGGCGGACTTGGGGCGGGTCCATTGTTGGGTGGTATTCTTCAGGATTTATATGGAATTGATGCGAGTATCTGGGCACTGAGCTGTCTGACATTCGCAGCTTTTTTAATCATCCTTTTTTTCCTGCCTGAGCCCCCGATAACCGTTAATACTGAGCAACTCTATAGAGGATACCTCGCCCTTTTGCGAAACAATAGGATCGGTGGTATATTAATTCTTCGCTTCTCCTCCGCCTTGTGTCGCGGCGCCATCATTGTTTTCATCCCTATTTTAGCCCATCAACACCTTCACGTGAGCGGAAGTCGAATCGGAATTATTATTTCAGTTCACATAATTACAACCGCTTTGATGCAGATCCCGGCCGGAATTTTGGCCGACAAGCTTAACCGTAAACTGATCCTTATTGGGGGCGGTATCGTATTCTCAATGCTTTTGTTCGTCCTCCCATGTGTAAAATCATTCCCTTATCTTCTCGTCTTAAGCTTTGTTTCCGGTGCTTTTGGCGCCTTGATGCTACCGGCGGCGACGGCAGAGGTCGTCACCGAAGGCCGCAGGCATGGGTTGGGAGCTGCCATGAGCCTATTTAACATGGCCATGAGCTTAGGTCTTGCCTGCGGTCCGTTGTTGGCCGGATGGACAACAGATTTGTGGTCCGTTAGGACGACTTTTCACATCTTTGGTATGATCAGCCTGTGTAGTATCTGCTTGTTTTGCATCTACTCCAAGTAAACTTTCCGGATGGATCGAACCGTTGATACTATGTACCCCACAGGTATATGAAAAAGTTGACATGAATATCTTTTGGATGGATCTAAATCAAAACAGTCTCCGCGATGCAGATGAATATTGATTTCTGTGGATATGCGCCTGCTCAAACAATCCGCATGCAGAGGTGATGACAAATTAATAAGAGATTATAAAAATGACAAACACCTTAAATGATCACCTATCAAGTGCCAATACATTGAACGAAGTGTTGCACCTTCGGTCTGAGATCTCGGATTCTGCAAACTGGTTGACCCTCTTTGTCAAAGACCGCATCGAAGTGACCATCTCCTACCGGCAACTTTTAGCGGGGGCGCGGCGCTGGGCCTCGGCAGTTGTTGGAAATGGCGTGCGTCCCAACGATCGTGTATTGATAGTCCTTCCTACCGAAAGGGCCTTCTATGAGGCTTTTTGGGGAATATTGGAGGTCGGTGCAGTTCCGGTACCTGTTTATCCACCCGTTCGTTTAGGACAAATGAACGAATATCTTAAACAAGTTCAAGATATCATAACAGACTGCGATGCAACCTTGTTGATTACAAACTCAATGATTGCACCATTGCTTCAACTAAACAACCGCTTGAAAATCTGCATATTAACGACCACCCGGGGCTTTTCTGGAAGAGCGTACCCCAAAATCGTCTCTCGTCCTGTTGATTTAGCATTGCTGCAATACACATCGGGAAGCACAGGCAAACAAAAGGGCGTAATGCTGAGCCATGCCAATCTATTGGCAAACCTGCGTGCCATTGGAAAAGGATTGGATCTTAACGTTCGTGATGTGGCGCTAAGCTGGCTTCCTTTATATCATGACATGGGGCTCATCGGTCTTATGTTGGGGACTATTTATTTCGGTATGCCGCTGGTGGCAATGTCCCCCATCGACTTTTTGAGAAAGCCGTTGCGATGGATCCGCCTGATATCAGAACATCGGGCCACCATCAGTGCAGCACCGAATTTTGCTTATAACCTGGTTGCGCGCAAAGCTAAAAATAGAGATTTTGAAAAAATTGATCTTTCGTGCTGGCGTATCGCATTGTGCGGTGCGGAGCCTATTCATTCTTCCACTATTGAAAATTTCAGCCGTCGGTTTGAACCATTTAATTTTCGACCTGATGCGTTTTTTCCGGCCTATGGATTGGCTGAGAACTCCCTTGCAGTTTCATTTTCAAGCATTGGACGAAAGCCAACAATTAAGCATTTCGACCCCATTGCTTTGGAAAAAGAAAATTTAGCCACGGCTAAAACTCCTCAGAAAGGAGGACGTGCAATGGTCAGTGTCGGGCGGGCCCTGGATAGTGTTGATGTTCAAATCATGAATGATGACGGGCAACTATTAGAACCCAACATGCAAGGGGAAGTGGTTCTGAAAGGTCCATCAGTCATGACGGGCTATTATAATAATCCTGAGCAAACAGGGAAAGTGCTGGCAAATGGCTGGCTTCGAACCGGGGATATCGGCTTCATCGAAAACGGGCAATTGTATATATCAGGCCGTAAAAAAGATATTGTGATACGTGCCGGCCGTAACTATTTTGCAGAGGATCTGGAATTGGCCGTAGGTTCCTTTCCAGGCGTACGTCCCGGCGGTGTCTGTGTATTCTCCTTGGGGGATCCCGAACGAGGCACTGAAAAAGTGATATTGCTGGCCGAGGCGACCTTGGGAGCGGATCACGAAAAGATGGCCGATGCGCTTCGGAAAAAGTTGGCACACGCCACGGGATGCAGGCCGGATGAGGCACTGATAATTCCACCCCGGACACTGCCTAAGACCTCATCGGGCAAGATTCAGCGTTTTAAGGCGCGCCAGCAATATCTCAGCGGCACATTGAACACTCCTCAAAGAAACGGGACCTTAAAAAACCTTTGGGTATATGCCCGTGCATTGCTGAAAAATTAATGGCCCCTTAGCAAAAGGCCATACCGCAAATTGGGTAGATATTATGATGTAATTAAAATTAACCAAACACCCATCCCCATAGCAATCTACATTTACTTAAAAATATGTACAATTCAAGAATTTTTGGCTTTCATAAAGCAGTATCTTTTGAATCTTTTTGTATCATCGATCTGCATAGCGCTTCGCGCCGTTTTCACCCGCTGGTGCTTGTCCCAATTATTCTCCTTTTGGTTTTCCTATTCTTCGGTTGTGGTAACAAAGGATCTTCATCGCGAGTGAGCAGTGCCGATGTGCCACAAAAAGCCATTGTTGTCTTTCCTCCCACTAACACTATTCATGTATCCGTCACGCCTCTTCTTCAATGGGAAGATGGGGGAGGCGCGGATACTTATGATGTCTATCTGGGAACAAGTGAAGACAAGGTGACCAATGCCGAAATAATAGACGATTCCTTTATGGGCAATCAATCTGATACAAGCTATGCGTCGGCGATTGGACTTGCCTACGAACAAGACTACTACTGGCGAATAGACAGCGCAAATAATAATGGAAAGACCAGGGGCGATGTATGGCATTTTCGTACCTATAACCAAGACACCGTTGATGCGCAAAATGAAAAAATTCACAGCATCGAGACCATTATCAGCGATGGTAGAGGACCGAAATTATCTCCAGTTGGGACTGAAGTGGCTTTTGTACGTCTTCACGGCGCCAATCCGGGCGTTGGTCACTATGAAGTCTATATAGCGGATACTGACGGCAAAAATGAAGTATGTGTTTCCGAATTATGCCCGGATTTGGGGGAGGGACTGCACAAAGGAGCCGTTACATGGCACCCCAATGGCCAGTGGCTGCTTTTGGTAGTTGAAAAAGATGACTATTTCGGAAATGAAGATTCAGCGGTACGCGCGCTGGCCACTGGTGGCATAGGGATAAATACAGACCTCTGGCTTCTCGAAGCAGATGGGTCAAAAGCATGGCAGCTGACCGACTTGCCAACGAAGATGCATGCAGCCGACACGACACCCTATACTGGTATTCTTCACCCGCAATTCAGTCATAGCGGTACTCGAGTTCTATATGCGTTTACGGAAAATCCCGGAATAGATGTTTTCGGGGATTGGGAACTTCGAATTGCCGACTTTAACGAACCATCCTTGGCATCGGTGGAGCATGATTCTGCCGCAAGGTATGAACCCGGGGAAAAAAAACATTGGTATGAAAGCCATGGTTGGTCAGCTGACGACTCTATGATCTATTTCTCCTTCAGCCCAAATCCACAACAGGATGATATCACCACAGATATAGGGGTCCTAAACCTCACAACAAACAGCTATGAGAATCTGACCGATTCGTGGCAAGAAGAAAACACTTCGTGGAACGGGCAGTCTGCATGGGATGAACATGCCTATCTTTCAAAGGATAACACTATTCTTGGTTATATATCCAGCAGTGGATATCCACTTCATCTCGACAGCGATGCCGAAAGAAAAAACTGGCGAGACTGGCTCTTTACGGAAATGTGGTGGATCAATCCAACAGGAGAAGGACAAGAGCAGGTGAGTTTTTTCAACGATCCGACAGCACCGGATTATATAGGTGCGAATAAGGAGGCCGTCCCTACTGGTCCCAGTTGGAACCCTGAAACATCAGCCTTTTTGTGCGGACTCGGCATCCGAAATTTAAGCCCGATCACAGACGAGCTTCTCTCATGGTCGTATGAAATTAAAGTATTCTGGTTGGATTTAGATACAAATGGATTGCGCGATGCAGATGAATCATAAATTTAATTAGCTGGTTAGTTAAAATATGAATACTACAGCCAAACAAAATCAACAAGTTGTTGTCATCGGCATTGACGGGTTTCCTTATACCTTGATCCATGATCTCATAGATCGTGGAGTAATGCCGAATTTTGCCAATATCGTACAAACCGGCAGCCTATTGCGTATGAAAAGTACGCTTCCTGAAGTTTCATCCGTTGCTTGGTCCAGCTTCATGACCGGTTGTGGTCCGGGAGAGCACGGAATTTTCGGATTCATGGAGCTGGATTCCGAATATGGTTATCAATTTCCAAATTTTACGGATATCAAAGTGCCGACCATATGGGAAAAGCTTAAAATCCCCTCTGTGATCATCAATGTCCCTGAAACATATCCAGCGGTCAGGCCATTGAACGGCCTGTTAATCAGTGGCTTCGTAGCTGTTGACCTCAACAGCGCGGTCTATCCAAATACCGTGGCTCCTGCCTTGAGGCAGATGGGATATCGATTGGATGTAAACGCCCGGCTAGCGGTAAAGGATCCCGACGCCTTTTTTGAGGATCTGATGATTGTTTTTGAAAAAAGGTGCGAAGCTATCCGACATTTTTTTGAACACGAAAACTGGCAATTGTTCATCGGTACGATTACCGAAACAGATCGACTGCATCACTACTTTTTCAATCAGGTGCTGGATGAAGGTCCATATCATACCGCCATCCTTGAACTCTATCGAAGGCTCGATCGCTTCATCGGTGAGATGTTTGATCGGGCTATGACTCAAAACGCCCTATTTCTCACCTGCTCGGATCACGGTTTCTGTTCGATCACCCAAGAGGTGTATGTAAATAAATGGTTGATGATGAAAGGATATTTAGATCTCAATGGTCATCCTGGCCTGAAGGGAATTACGGAATCATCAAGGGCATTTTGCCTGGATCCCGGACGAATTTATATCCATTCCAAAGGTCGGTATCCAAGGGGGTGTGTCCAGCAAAGCGAAGTGGATTCGCTGAAAAATGAGCTGGCGGATCAGTTTAACGCTCTCCAGTCAGACGGAGAATCGGTCATTAAGAGGGTCTTTTTTGGGGAAGAGATATTTAATGGGCCTTACACTTCCCAGGGGCCTGACCTCTATCTGCTTTCCAATCCAGGTTTCGATATAAAAGGCTCGGTTGGACGCCCTGCGATTTTCGGCAGGAGCCATTTTACCGGTATGCATACTATGGATGACGCCCATCTCTTTATCAGTACCGAAAAAGATCTTAAAGAACCTCACATTGCCGACATTGCACACATTATCTCAACCTATCTCAACCATAACGTTGAATAAAAAAGATGTAAAAACACCTTTTAGTCGCTGGATTGAAGCGTAACCGCCAGACCATCAATAACAGGAGTAAAAATGAAAACAATTTTCTACAGGCTTTCTCAGCTGATGGTTTTCATAATTGCGATGTGTGCTATTGCGTCTATTCCCGGAACGGCATTTAGCGAAGACGCCATTGAGCTTCGATTGAATGTTGGCTTTAAATATAAGCAATTATCACATTCGATTAAGCATATACTCTCGCGCCATAGGGCGAAAAAAATAATAGAAGCTAGAAAAATTAATATGGCCACTTATAGTGTGCCATCCGAATACCGTGAACAATTAAGCCGGGCTCTTCTATCAACAGATTCTGTGTCCTTTGTTGAACGAGATAGAATGAGTTCCATTCCTCCCGGAGAGGCGCCTGTTATGGCAAGCGTAATACCAAACGATCCGGATTACACGGATCAGTGGGCCGCCCAATGCATTGGTGCTCAACAGGCCTGGAATGCGCCTTCGTTATCCGGCCGTCCGGAGGTTGTCGTTGCAGTTATCGATACGGGTATTGATCTGGATCATCCCGATTTAGAGCATCAAATAGACACCTCCATCGATTATGATTTTGTAAATAATGATGATGATGCCATGGACGACAATGGGCATGGAACCCATTGCGCGGGAGTCATAGCTGGGACTATCAATAACTTCGAAGGTATCGCAGGGTTGCAGAATGTTACGTTGATGGCGGTAAAAGGGCTCAATAGATGGGGTAGCGGT
>JASFKE010000211.1:0-6829 GCA_050118795.1 Desulfobacteraceae bacterium
TGAACCAGCCCGGTCGCACCATCTATAAATCAGCCGACAACCCTGTACAGCTGGAGAAGGGATTGCAGGAAGTTTTAGCGGAATTGGAATCTTTTGATGAGCTTGAATTTTCAGAATAGATTTTAATCAAGCGCCGGATCTGACAGTGGAACTTAAGGGTCACGGCAGGAAATAAAACACTGACCTGCTAGTCTTTTAGTGAGCCTAAACGTGGGGATTTTGGTCATGAATCGAACTGTTGTTGGCGCTGTGCTCATCGTCATCATTGTGATCCTCGGTGCCTTGGGTGTCAAATTTTACCTGCCCTATTTTGAAAAAAACCAGCAGCGGGCTACAACCGATGCCAGCAAAACCAAAGGAAAAATCGTGGTAGCGCTGGATAACTGGACAGGGTACTTTGTTCTGCGCTCGCCTGAGATGGAAAACGCCATGCGCCGGGCAGGTTATATCTTTATCTGTGAAGACGACCAAGCCGACTATGGTCGCCGCATGGACCGCCTCAAGGCGGGAGAGATTGATTTTGCCGTAGCAACGGTCGACTCCTATATCCTAAATGGTGCCAACAGGAATTACCCTGGCGCCATCGTTATGGTTATAGATGAATCCAAAGGCGGTGATGCCATTTTGGCCCGGAAAGAGAAAGTGCCGGGTCTGGATGCAATTAAGGGGCGCAACGATATTCGCGTTGCCTTCACACCCAACAGCCCCAGCCACCATTTGGCCAAAGCCGCCGCCGACCATTTTAGCGTCCCTGAATTGACACCGCAAGGCAAGCTGCGCATTGAAACCAACGGTTCTCAAGTGGCCATGGAGAAGTTGCTATCGGGCCAGGCGGATGTGGCCATATGCTGGGAGCCGAACGTTTCACGGGCATTGGCGAATAAAAACATTTTAAAACTTTTGGGAACCGAAGACACCGAACGCCTCATCGTTGACATCTTGGTTGCCGGGCGCAAAACCCTGCAAAAAAAACCCGAAGTCGTCCAGCTCGTGATCAATACCTACTTTCGGGTCCTTAAAAAATACCGCGAAAATGCCGATCTGCTCACCAAAGAGGTTAAAAAAGAAACCGGTCTGTCTAATGATGCCGTTGTCGCCATGCTTAAAGGCGTTCATTGGGTCAACTTCAACGAAAATTGCGAAAAATGGTTCGGCATTTCAGTGCCGGGCCAGTATGCTGATGAAGGGCTTGTCGAAACCATTGAAGCCAGCGCTCAAATCCTGAAAAATGCAGGTGACTTCAGCCGCACGCCCATACCGGATGACGACCCCTATCGCCTGACGAACAGTCGATTTTTAGAGACGCTCTTTGCCAAAGGCTTGACCGGTTCGTTTACGGCCGGTGTAGATGTCACTGGAGGATCGGCTGCCATTAATTCTTTGGAAATACGGTTTGCATCTCTTAGTGAGAAGCAGTGGAGCCGCCTGAAGCAGGTGGGGACCCTGAAGGTGGAGCCCATCATTTTCCAACAAGGGGCCACCGCTCTGGATTTAATCGCAAAAAAGGTTGTCGACCAAGCAGTGGAACGACTCAAACACTATCCCAATTTCCGTATCGTCATCAAAGGGCATACAGATATACGCGGCGATGGCCGCCAAAACGCTTTGCTGTCAAAAGACCGTGCCGATGCGGTTGCGCGGTATATGAAAGTTGTTTATAATGTTGATCCGAACCGATTACAGGTGGTGGGACTTGGTGGTGCCGAGCCGCTTGCGCAGCTGCCGGGAGAATCGCGGCGCGCCTGGATGTACCGGTTGCCCAGGGTAGAACTGGTGCTGGTACGGGAAGAGTTCTAGCAACAGTAGACCTCTGCCTGATATTCAAAGCCCATATAATAGGAAATTTTAGGAACAAACAGATGAGCACAGCGCCACCTCTACCGGATGAATATCTTAATGCAGCGATTCAGAAGGCTGTGGTCCAAACCGGATTAAAGCACCCTGTCACCCTATATCCTCTCGCATTGGCAATAAGTGCTGGTGTGGTGGGTATGCTTTTCAACCTGCCCGTTCTGCTGAGCGTCGCTTTGCTGCTCGGGATAGTCGGCCCCACCTGGGCCGTCGTGCAGATTTTCTTTCGGCACGAAACCCTTGGCAGCCAATACCTAGCGAGGCTTCACAAAAAGCAGAAGCAATACGAAGCCTATCTAATCAGCCAAATTGAAACGGGTTTGAAACAATGCGCCCGAACTGCGGAGCTCAAGGAGAAGGCGGCCACCGGGATTAAGCAACTTAGAAGCATACGGCTGAAATTTGCCAACGTCAAGGAACTGCTGGGCATGAAACTGCGCACCAACGAAATAACATATGGCCGATTTTTGGGTGCGGCTGAACAGGTTTCGCTCAGTGTTCTGGACAATTTGAACACAGTGGGCAGCCTCTTGAAAAGTGCCACGTCTATCGAGCCGAAGTATATTCAAAACAGATTGAAGGATATAGATTCTAAAGAGGCCCCAACCAAAGAAGAGGAAGATCAACGCGAATCATTACGAGAAAGATTGGCATTGTGGAATAGCCAGCTCCAAAAGGTGGATCAACTCATGGCTAAAAATGAAGAAGCCATGACTGAAATGGAGCGTATTTCCGCGGCTGTTGCGCAATGGCAGTCCGGCCGGAAATTCTCCGGAGGCGACCTTGAATCGGCCATCAAACAGTTACATGCTTTGGCGCTGAGTGCCCATGAATATGAAAGTAAAAGCTGACGTTATGTTATCAACAGATTTCCAAACGGTTAGAATAAACTAACAGGTAAGGCACCAAAGGAGGTGTACCTCATGACACAAAGTGCAGCCCCGATGACCAAGTCTCTTGTCCCTGCCGATCCCCTTATTGTTCGAAGTGAAGTCGGCTTGATTGATCCGCAGACGATATCGGCACCCGAAGCCCCTGATCCTCAGCTGGACCAACAAGCCACCGCCTTTGTGGCGGCTGTGCTGAAAATCAATCCGGACGACGCCTCAAGTTTGGATGCGCGGCGGGAAAACGTATCCGCCGTTGAAACACTGGGCAGTGGAAGCCAAAAGGAGGCGGCCCACCGCTCGGCCATGCTCAAAGAACCGATACGCAAGCTCGCCGCCAGAGGGGAAGATGGCGGTGAGGTGGCCAATGCCCTGGTGAATTTAAAGGTTAAGGTGGAAGAGCTTGATCCGGGTAATTTCGACTTTGAAGCGGGTTGGTTTTCACGCTCACTCGGCTTTTTACCAGGAATCGGCACCCCTTTAAAACGGTTCTTTACCCGATTCGAATCCGCCCAGACGGTTATTGATGCAATCATACGTGCGCTGGGAGAGGGAAAAAAAGTTCTTCAACGCGATAACGTTACTTTGGCACAAGATCAAAAAGCGATGCGCGAACTGACCTATCGTCTGCAGAAAACAATAGAACTGGGCATGCTGATCGACAATAAATTCTCATATGCGTTGGAACGCGACATCAGTACACAAGACCCTAAAAAGAGATTTATAGAGGACGAGATTCTTTTTCCTTTGCGGCAGCGGATTCAGGACCTGCAGCAGCAACTGGCCGTCAACCAGCAGGGTGTTTTGGCCATTGAAATAATCGTCCGCAATAACAAAGAGTTGATCAAAGGAGTGGATCGGGGTATCAATGTTACCGTTAACGCCTTGAATGTAGCGGTTACCGTGGCTTTGGCCCTGGCAAACCAGAAGATCGTTCTGGATAAAATCGACGCGGTCAATAAGACCACCAATCGACTGATCGCTCAAACCGCTGCTCAGTTGCGAACCCAGGGAGCCGAAATCCATAAGCAGGCCAGCAGCACCCAATTGGACATGGAGACGTTGAAAAAAGCCTTCGTGGATATCAACGCCGCCCTGGACGACATCTCCTCTTTTCGCAAGAAAGCGCTACCGCAAATGGCCGGCACAATCATAGAGATGGATGCCCTGACAAAGGCCACTGATGCAGCCATTCAAAGAATGGAAGAGGGCACCAAAATGGAGCCGGTGATTTCTCTGGATATCGATTGAACCGTTCTTACGTGCTGAAATCCTGACTATCGGTGCCGACCGCACTTGGGAACGATGAAATCACCAGGATATGGCTATCATATCTGAACCGACCGGGTTTCTTCAGCAACAGCACAAAAAGAAGACAGATGAGCATCAGATTCCAACGAAAAAGGGTGAACGTCATGATCATGAAATGCTTTCGACTGCTACTATGTGCCTGCCTACTGACCACGATTATCCCCAGCGTAGCGCCCGCCGTGGAGACCTATCGGGTTGCCTGGTCCCACTACACAGGCTGGGAACCCTGGGAATATGCCCGCAGCAGCGGGATTTTGAACAGATGGGCCGACAAATACGGAATCAAGATCCAACTGGACCTGATCAACGACTACATCGAAAGCATTAATCTTTACACGGGCGGCGCTTACCACGGATGCGTGATGACCAACATGGATGCACTGACCATTCCGGCTGCAGGCGGGGTGGACTCCACTGCTCTAATCATCGGTGACTTTTCCAACGGCAACGATGGTATCGTCATAAAAGATGGCGAAAAAATTGCCGACCTCAAAGGCCGCAAGGTGAAACTTGTCGAACTGTCTGTTTCCCACTATCTGCTCGCAAGGGCGCTCTCCATGAAAGGCATGAAAGAGCGGGATCTTAAACTGATCAACACTTCCGATGCCGATATTGCAGCGGTATTTGCAGCAGATGACAACGGTGCCGTCGTCACCTGGAACCCGCCCTTGATGCAGTGCCGCAACGTTAAAGGCGCCAAGCTTATATTTGATTCCAGTCAGATACCCGGCGAAATCATCGACATGATGGTGGTGCGAAGCGATTCGCCTGACACCCTGAAAAAGGCCCTGGTCGGCGCCTGGTATGAAACCATGGCGGTGATCTCTTCAAAGAGTAAAACAGCCAAGGAAGCCATCGCGTATATGGCCAATTTTGCCGGCGGTACCGAGGCCGAGTTCAAGGCTCAACTGCGCACAACAGCCATGTTCTACACTGCCCAAGAAGCAGTTGCTTTCGCCACAGGCGATCAGATCAAAAAGACCATGGAATATGTGCGCAGCTTCTCCTTTGATCACGGGCTGTTCGGTGATGCCGAAAACAAAGACGTGATCGGCATAGCCTTTTCCGATGGTACCGTGCAGGGAAACAAGTCCAACGTAAGGCTCCGCTTTAATACGGCTTTTATGAAAATGGCAGCAAACGGCAAGCTGTAAGATTTGGTCATGCATAAAAACCACCAAAATTCTTAGGCTTGCATGCTGACCCGCCTGGCGGGTGGCGGATGCTGCTGGCTGTCCATCCCTTTATTTGGAGAAAAGTAACATGCGTACAACAGATACTGTTAAGCGTCAGATTGAGTATGGAAATAAAAAAGCAGGCAAGACATACGGCTTCGACCAATCCCATGATCCATCGCAGCCGGCCCAACTTTGGTTTCAATCATCGGATGAAGGATTGATACTGTTTGTCGTCTTCTATACCCAAGCCTGCCGCTGGTCACGATGCTTAGGCTGCAACCTGCCCTCAAAGGTTTCCCAGGAACATATCGACTTCAGGTTTTTAATAAAGCAAGTGGACCATCTTTTTGCCGATACCCGTGTAAAAAGCCGTTTTCACGACATTCGGAAGGTGATTATCAGCAACAACGGATCGGTTTTAGATGAAGACACTTTCTCTTCCACCGCCCTGATATACCTGATCTCCATGCTAAACCTGCATGTACCGAATCTTTCGACCCTTTGCATGGAGTCCCGTCCGGAGTACGTAGACTTGGCAGAGTTGGAGTTCATTTCACGCGCCCTGGCCGAAGGCGACACGCCGACCGGCCTTGAAATTGCAATCGGATTCGAGGCTTTTGACAACCATATCCGCAATAATATTTTTGACAAAGGGCTGACATTGGATGCTTTTGAGTCGCTGGCACAGAAACTGGCTTCCTATCACTTTTCGCTTAAATGCTATTTTATGCAGAAACCAGTGCCGGGAATGAATGATAAAGATGCCGTAGAGGACATCCAGCGCGCCATTGCCTACCTGAACAATGTTGCGAACAATTTAGGCACCCGTGTGAATATACATTTAAATCCTACCTATGTGGCCACAGGTACGGCCCTTGAAACCGCATTCCGAGCAGGCGATTACATCCCGCCCCGATTGGAAGACGTAGCCCGCGCAGCCCAGGCGGCCCGGGACAAAAACCTAACCATCTTCATCGGTTTGTCTGACGAGGGGTTGGCCCTGCCGGAAGGTTCATTCCTCAATCCAGACAATAAATGGATGATCGAACCCATTGAACAGTTCAACAGGACACAGGACTTTTCCATTCTGGACAATATCATTCGGCAATCAAAATGACATCAATCTTCGCAAACCGCCGTCCGTCAGTGGGGTTTTGTTACTCCCACGAACCTCAAGCGAGTCTTTTCCGGCGCTGAGCCTCTATATCCTCCGGGCTGCCGAAATAGACACAGTGGGCCAGGCAGACGTTGTCGGCGCACGCCGGCATCAATCCGTGATCCACGCGGTGATGGCACAGATTGCACTTGCGGGCCACCGATCGCTCCGCATCAAAGGCGATGGCTTCGTACGGACATTCATCCATGCAGGCCTGGCAGCCGCTGCACAGCTCCTCGGTCAGCACGACGATGCCGTCTTGCCGTTGCGCGATGGCCGATTCAGGGCACGCGTCCACACACGGCGGATCATCGCAGTGGCGGCACAAATTGACTTGGAAAGTGAATTGCGGTCGCCCATCCGGGGTTTCCGATGCCGCTTCATCGACGGTGATGAATTGGACGGCACCATCCAGATTGAACTCCTGCATGCAGGCCACTTCGCAG
>JASFKE010000212.1:0-6820 GCA_050118795.1 Desulfobacteraceae bacterium
CCCACACCGATGTAACCAATAGCATTTTTGTTCTTGGATACTGCCTGAACGACAGCTCCGTTGGATGCCTGGAGGAGAGCGCCCGGGAAAACGCGCTCTTTCTTCATTACTTTTTTATGCCAGACTTCGTAAGTGCCCGAAGAGGTGTCACGAGAGACCACCACGATCTTGCGGTTGGGGCCGCCGACATCTTTCCAGTTTCTGATTTCGCCCTTATAAATGGCTTGCAGCTGATCGGTGCTCAAGTCCGTTACGGTGTTGGTGGCGTGTACGACGGGAACGATGCAGTCATAGGCCACCGCAAAGGGTACTGGGTAGACCCCCCGGCTCATCGCCAACTTGAGCTCTTTGTCTTTGATGAAACGGGAACTGTCGGCAATATCCGTGGTTCCGTCGATGATGGCTTTGATGCCGTTGCCGGAACCGCCGCCGGAAATTGAGATACTGATATCGGGGTGGTCCTTCATGAAAGCTTCGGCCACTTTTTGGGCAATGGGCAGGACCGTCGTCGATCCTTTGATGACGATGGTGCCTGCATTGGCTGTGCAAAAATTGAAGACAATTGAAGTAAGGATAAGCATAATGGACATAGACGGTCTGCGCGTGATCATGGATAGTACCTCCTCCTATGAAAATTAAAAAGCCCCAAAAGAGCAAAACTACGCTCCTTTGGGGCTTGATGGTTCCCATTCATTGGGCCTAGAAGTACCCCGAGGCAGCCAGTATAAGTGCAGTCTTTTTAAATCAACCTAAGACCGTATGTCAGCAAATTGTTAGGGGAGTATTATAAAAAGAACTTTTGTTTGCAAAGGACGCCATTAAAACGATTTTAGGCGACTTGGATTGCGCGATGGTACGGTCACCGGTACAAGGTTTACGGTTGCTTGGGGTGACCCGGCCAGCCGCTTTTTCCAATAACCCCATCGGGATTCGTGTTCAGATGGATGCGACGTCGATATTCACTCTGGCTAAGCCCACTTTGTTTCCATTGATCAATGTGCTGTTACCAAAATTTACGTTTTTCCTGAAGCGTGTTGAGCTGTTGGTCTGTCATTATCTTCGTCCTCCTTATTGTTATTGTGGGACGGCCATGACATTTTTAATAAATTATGGGAAGATGGGGAAAAATTGACGGTTACATTTCAATCAACTCCCTCTTTTATTTGAGTGTATATGTCATAATTTCTATGTAGTACAAAAATATTCGGTTCACTATAAATTTGGTATGAAAATTGCTTATTGTGCTAATGCAATGTGGGGTGTGAGTAGCATATAAGCAGGGCTCTGTTATGATACACAGATGTTGTGGTCTCTGTGCTTGTACTTTCGCAGTGAACGGAAGATGGTCCCTGGCAGGTGGCATATTGCCTGCGGCTTTAATGATCGTATTGGTTCTCACCTATGGTTTCGTAACTGCTGAGGCTCAGGCAAGAGAGGTTCGCCATCACGAAGCGCATGTACATGGCGTCGCCCATATGAACGTGGCAGTCCAAGGCGATACTGTACATATTGAATTTTCCAGATATTGACGGAAACAACACAGACCGCCTTGGAGTTGACGGCAAATAAATATAAAATAGCACTTTAGCATTTAGAATTAATGAGCGTTTGCCAATGAGTATACCGGATAAATCCAACATGGCGAAGGCCGTCGACATATCAGGGCTTTGCTTTTCTTGGCGCGACCACCACAATCCGATTCTTGAAATCGATTACCTGCAGATCAAGCGAGGGGAGCGGGTTTTTATCGAGGGCCCCAGCGGCAGTGGAAAGAGTACCCTGCTGAGCTTGATCGCCGGCGTGATTGCCCCGCAAAAAGGCAATATCCGTGAGAACGGCCACCACTTGAACACGCAATTAAGGTCTGATCAACATGTTCATACTATTTATAAAAAGCTTGCATAACCGAAAGGTAACAACAATGATGACCATCGCTTCCATCGCTTCCATCGCGTTGAGTGTCACCTTGCTGCTGGGCGTCGAACGCATCCGAAAAGAGGCCAAAGCAAGCTTTGCCCACACCATATCGGGAACCGATTTGATTGTGGGGGCGCGAAGCGGCCCTGTGCAACTGCTTCTCTACGCGGTCTTTCGCATCGCTAACGCCACCAACAACATCTCATGGGAAAGCTATCGCGAAATTGCCCGCAACCCCCATATTAAATGGACCATTCCCATCTCATTGGGCGATTCCCATCAGAGTTATTGCGTCATGGGCACCAACTCCGATTATTTCGAGCACTTTCGCTATGCCGGAGGGCGGTCGCTGGAGGTGGCCGTCGGACAAAAATTTGAGGGCGTCTTCGATGCCGTGCTCGGCATTGCGGGCATCATCACCGGTTTTATTCCCGGCTATCAACTATACCGTCACTTACTTGCAGACAGCCTGACCATTCGGTTGTGATACCACGAGATTATCATGAAAAAAATTGCACTGGCATTCATTATCATGACCACCCTTTTTACACCGGTATTGGCCGAAGAGATCCGGCAGCTGGGCTGGAAAGACCTGATACCAAAGCATCTGAATTCCCAAGATCCTCTGGCAGGTTTAACCCAAATCCAAAAGGATGCGGTGATCTGGGCCATCAATATGCTGGAATCGTTGCCTGAACGGGAGCCAGAAGAATACTACAAAGAGATAGAAAAAGCGATGCCGTCATTAAAAGAGGCCGACATTGACATTGAAAATGTGATGCAAAAAAGAAAAGAGATCCAAACCGCAATTGTCGAGGATCTCCATGGTCGGCTGGTTCGTATGCCGGGCTATCTTCTGCCTCTTGAAATCATCGGCGCCAAGGTCACCGAATTTCTGCTGGTACCCTATATCGGTGCTTGTATTCATGTTCCTCCTCCTCCGCCCAATCAGATTGTATACGTAAAAAGCATCAAAGAAGCCTACCGCCATAAGGGATTGAACGATCCCATCTGGGTGACTGGAAAGATCTCTGTAAAATCGATGACCCGGGATCTTTATTTGGTGGACGGCTCCGCCAATGTAAGCATTGGTTATGCCCTGGAGGCCAGGCTGGTTGAGCCGTATAAGTAGAATTGGGTTCACAACGGTAATCGAGTCAACGAGTTGGGGAGGAATTACCATTCAGGGTTCCAGTTATCTAATTGTTTCAGGATTTATTGTGGAAGGCGATATTGCAAAGGAACACAAAGACCTCAGGGAAGTTCTGTGGACATGGGGGCCTGGGAGTTTTCTGAAAATAGAGGGTAGAAGTGGTTTTAAATACTAAGCTCGCTGGTAATCCACTCCTCGATCCGGGCGATACTATATTCGATAGCCCGTCCGGATGTGAATATATGATTGCTGTTGGCAACAGCACACCTTTTGAGAGACGGCGGCGTCTTCTCTTTGAATAGGACGCTTAAAACCTGTTTAAAGTAGACTTCGTCAGATCCATCGGTACAATAGATAAATAGAATCGGAATACATCGGGTGCAAACATCCCCAAACGCCATGGCCAATTGCAGATTGATATTGCTCGGCAGGGTTTTAACGCGCATGATAAAGGGCAAGAGTAACTTCTTGCCAAACCGCAGGAAATGGAAGTAGCGGCTCTCCCCGGTCAGCAATCGAATCCAGGTACGACGCGTACTGATTTTCTTTATCAGCCACATGATAGTGAATTCATCTTTAGGCGGCTGCTCATCCTTTGCGCCAATCAAGTCAAATTTACATTCCAGCATCAGCACGGCATCGACAAGATTTTTGTATTTACTGGCTGTATAGAGGGCATTGTTGGCCCCGCCGCAGAGCCCACCAACCACCAGTCGCCGATGACCATAAGTGTTTTTGATATGGGACAGGATGGTATGCGTATCGCGGACTTGACCGCCCAGTTCAACGTGCCGCCAGAATCGGTCCGTTCTGATTGGTAGTTTACCGGGGCTGTCTCCAAGACCTGGGAGGTCCACCCGATAAACAGTCATTGCCTTGGCCGCCATGACATCACCCAACTTCGCCGAGAAGCTGCCGTGCCCATTACGCGGGATCTGTCCACTATTTAGCAACACCAGCGCGTCTTTAGTCGGGTTGTCGCCCGATCCGTGGACAGTCACAACATAACGCTGCCCTTCCAACACGGGAACCAGAATCTTTCTGGTACCGGCACTCGGCTCTGGAGGGACGCTGAGCTGCGACTCGCCGTCGCAATCCGGTAAATCGCTCCCAACACGCGCCACATCGTCTATATATCTCAGAACGCTTTGAAATATAGATGAAAGCTCGGGAAGAAAGAGCGGAGCATCTTTCCAGAACGGAGGAGACGGGATCGGAATAACGTCGCTTTTATTCGGCACTAACACCCGCGTCACCGGTCGCCGATCCAGGTGAATTACTTTAACCGGTCGTGGTTCATCTACGGCCGGTATTGGAAAGACGGCCTTTTCAGCCTCCGACCATAATTTTCGGCCCCACAAGTATCCATCGACCTCAACAATTCCGGAGTTCTTTAATTCGTCAATGTAGTCCGAGCGATTCCTGCTATTTCCATTTGTCTGTTTGCAAAAGTCTTCTGCAAGCTTACGACGCAAGAGCTCCATCAACATCTGGCGCAGTTTTGCCGGTGGATCAAGCGCCAGAAGGGCGTCCCCGATGCCTTCGGAAAAAAGGCTTCCCGCGACAAAGGCGCCAAATCGCAGGCCGGCAATGATTCGAGGGCGTCCGTGGGCCAGGCATTCAGTTTTGTCAAACACGGCCCGAGCGTCGTCGAGCCAATCGGAGATGCCGAGCTTGGCCGTCTCACCGCTGCTCTCTCCCATCGAGCGAAAGTCGAAACGGACCACTTGATAATCGCAATGGGCAATGGCCCTTGCCAGTCGAACCAGCGTTGTATAGGCAAAAGTACGCTCAATACCGAAGGGAGGGGCGAGAATGATTTGCGCTCTGGGTGAGGACCGGGTATGGTGAATCGCCGTATAGACTTGGTTTTCCGCCACATCTATGTATGCGAACTCCTCTTTTGACGCCGGCTGGGGAAACTCCTGTGCGACACCCGGGATATTAGCATAGCTGTCGGTCATTGTGTCTTCTTCCATCCTCGCGGCCGATCGGCAACCGCCGCGCAGATAGCTCCCTTGATGGGCTCAATATCCTCGACAAGCAGCGGGGGGGATAGAATTTCTTCCGGCAGAGCAAAAGCCTTTGCCTGTGCGTAAACCTGGGTCATGTAAAGGTGGGTGATCGGCTTGATGTCGCCCATGCAACCTCCCTGTTGGCCAAAAAAGCCCTGGTCGTACTCGAGCAGGTTGGGTGTGCCAGCCACTGCAAAATTGAGCCGGTCAGCGTGATAGTATTCATTCATCTTATGCGTGCGTTGTTTGAAGTTGGTTGTAGCCATTACCGCCAGATAAGCCTCCAGGGATAGCCACGACTTTTTTTGCGTTCCGTCAAAAGTCCGGACAATCACAGAAAAAACCCGATACTTTTCGGTATGGACTGCACTGGAAAGTACAATTTTACTTTTCCAATGGGACCCATAATCGGGGATGACCTGTTTGATCGCCTTGTCGCGGCGGGCATAACATTCTATCTTTGCTCTTTATAGAAAGAAGCAACAAATTACTTAATGTCCATCCAATAATTGTTAATTTTGAGGCAGCCATTGAATCCATATATGACTGCAGAAGATTTCTTCTATAGTGAATCGATGGCCCTATTCGTATAGCACACTGTCTTCTCTATTCCAGCGAATTTTGGGCGCACTACCTCCGCGCAAAAATTTTTCGATTAAAGCGATTAGCTCTTCCGCCAACAATAAAAGAACTCGATTGATCGATAAAAATTGATTTGGTAGTGCCAAAGCTGTTCTGCGCCCATTTAGTGCGCAGTTTTTTATTAAAAATTAAAAAAACTGTCCCAAATCAGTATGCATAATTTTTATATCTTAAAGATAGAGCGACGTCTGTAACATTATTGTATTGAACTTGTATCTTTGTGTAACTTTTTTAGTAGCAATTATTATTAAGTTGGGCCAAATATCAACAGTTCAACATGTTACATCGTCATTTTCTGCTTTATAATCTCGTGTATAGGCCCTTTTTTTATGAGGTTGAAAAAAAGTGCTCTCAAAACGACAGTAAAATTTCAAAAATGAATTATCCATCGCTTTAATTAGGCCGCTACCTACATAAGACAACGGCCACCCCTTTTACGCTGCCATACGATATGAGTTGCCCTTCTGTGAAATATGTTCGATTATCCGACTTATCAAATATTTATGATATTAATGCAGGATTGGAAAGATTTTGCATATAAATTTAAGCGACGCCTTGCCGGTCTTTGTTTTGTCCATAGCGGGAAATTCAAATTGATTCTATTGTTTTTGTGCAGCGAACAAAAAGCTGGAAATGAAAGTCTGGATGCAGCACCGAGTGCAGACCTAACACAACCAACCAAAATGGCGATAGGGTAACATTTGATAAACAAGGATATAGCTTTCAGGACGCGAACCGGACTAAGGGCTCGGCGGTTTGGCAATAAAACGTGATTTGGCGGATCAAAAGCCGGCAGCGCCACCTTTCGATGGCGCTGCCTCCATAAACAATGTATGACGACAATTAGATGGCGTCTTTAAGTTTTTTCCCGGGTTTGAATTTTACCACGTTGCGGGCTTTAATCTTGATCTCTTCGCCGGTTTGCGGATTTCTGCCCTTGCGCGCTTTGCGGCGGGTTTTCTGGAAGGTACCAAAACCGACCAATGTAACTTTGCCATTCTTTTTTTTCAGTGCCTTGGTTACGCCGGCAATGAAAGATTCCAAACAAGTTTGTGCGTCGGCCTTGGTGATTTCGGCATCTTGGGCCATTTTC
>JASFKE010000213.1:0-6818 GCA_050118795.1 Desulfobacteraceae bacterium
GCAAAAGCGTCGTGCGCATCTATACGGTTAGCCAAACGCCCGACTATACGGCACCTTGGGACCCCGGTGAATCGAACTCCGGAATGGGCACAGGCTTTATTATCTCCGGAGGAAGAATACTCACCAATGCACATGTGGTGAGCAACGCCCGGTTTATCACCGTTGAAAAAGAGGGGGATGCCCGCCGTTACGAGGGCCATGTCAAATTTATCGCCCATGACTGCGACTTGGCCATGCTTGAAGTATCGGATAAATCCTTTTTTAAAAACACGGCGGAGTTGTCGCTGGGCAATGTACCCAACCTCGACTCCATTGTCACTGTGCTGGGGTACCCCATCGGCGGCGACCGGCTGTCCGTTACAAGGGGTGTGGTCTCACGCATCGACTACCAGGTTTTTTCCCACACCGGGGTAGATAGCCATCTGGCCATTCAAATTGATGCGGCCATCAACCCGGGCAACAGCGGCGGACCAGTGATTCAGCAAGGCAAGGTTGTTGGAGTGGCCTTTCAGGGGTTTAGCGGCATGGTGGCGCAAAATGTCGGCTATATGATACCCGTGCCGGTCATAGAAAGATTTCTAAGTGATGTAAAAGACGGCCAGTATGACCGCTACGTGGATATCGGCATTCAATTTTTCCCTCTCATCAATAACACCTACAGAAGGGCGTTGGGTCTGGCGCCAGGGGATTTCGGCGTCATGGTCAGCGTGGTGATGCAGGCCGGGGCCGGTTACGGACATTTGGAGGTCGGCGATGTTCTGCTCACCATCGACGACCGGCCCATATTCAGCGACGGCCGGGTGGCCATGGACAACGACCGCCTGATGCTCAATGAGATCGTGGAGCGTAAATTCAAAGACGACACAGTGACACTGACGGTTCTGAGAGCCGGCAAAAAATTAGAAGTGACCATGACGCTGTCGACACCATGGCCATACTTGACCCAAGCCAGACAATACGATGTGCGCCCCCGGTATTTCATTTACGGCGGGCTGGTGTTTCAGCCCCTTTCAAGCTCTTTTTACGCCACGCTGCAACAAAAATCGATTACACTGCGCTATTTCTATACCCAGTTTTTGGGAGAAGAGTTGTATTTAGAGCATCCTGAAGTGGTGGTGATCAGCAAGGTGCTGCCCGATCCCATCAATACCTACCAGAGTCGCTTTGTCAATACCATCGTTGATGAAATCAATGGCGTAAAAATGAAGACCCTGGATGATGTGGCGGAAGCATTGCAAAAGCCAGCCGATTTTTATGTGGTTCGCGTGGTGGGCGATCCCCAACCCCTGGTCCTGGAAGCAAGGGCGGCGACAAATGCGCGAGAACGCATCCTCAAGCGCTATCGCATCACCCAAGACGCATATTTGGAAGACAGCATCCTACCCGAAAAACTGACTGTCGATAATTCTTAAAAGGGGAGACAAGAGCAAACCATGACTCAACTGATACGCATCGCCGCTATTCTCGTCATCGGCCCAATACTGTCCGCTTGCGGATTTGCGTTGGTTCAACCGGAAGATCGAGAGCTCAAGTCCACGGCCGTTCACTCTGTAATAAAGGTTACCGTCACCAGCCAGGGGTATCAATTTCACCGGCCCTGGCAGCAACGCCGCACGACCACCCAGACTGCCATCGGCGCCATTGTTCCCGGTGGTCGCGTCCTGGTAACGGCCATGCTGGTGGGCAACCACCGATATATCGAGTTGGAGACCATCGACACCCAAAAAAAACAGCGTGCCGAGGTGGTGGTTGTGGATTATGAAGCCAACTTGGCACTGCTTCAACCCACAGACGAAAAATTCCTCTCCGACCGTCAACCATTCGAGATCGCAGCCCCCATTGTATCGGGGGACAATCTGGCCGTATGGCAGGTAAAACCCAACGGTAATATTATCCCCAGCACAGGTAAAGTGACCTCCATAGAGTTGCTGGCCTACACCACAGGCAATTACTTTCTGGCCTATCGGCTCAACAGCGCCCTTCAATACGGTGGCGGCAATCTGACCCTGCCCGTTGTCCGCGGGAACAAATTAGCGGGTTTGGTGCTCAGAAGCAGTACCAGCGGACAAACCATCGATGTCATCGCCACTCCGGTCATCGACCACTTTCTTAAAGACGCGGAGAAACCAAATTACCAGGGGTTTCCCAGGGCCGGGTTTCACTACGGCCCGATGCTGGACCCGCAATTGCGACGCTTCATCGACCTTCCTGAGAATATCAGCGGAATCTACGTACAAAAAGTCATCAAGGGCGGCCCTGCGGACCTGGCCGGGCTCAAAGCCCATGATGTCATTACCCGGATAGGAGATTTTCAGGTCTCCAATACCGGGCAGTACAAACATCCCAAATACCAAAACACCTCCCTCATACACCTCATCCGGACGGTGTACCATGTCGGCGACAGCGTTCCTCTTCAAGTTTATCGAAAGGGCCAAACCGTCGCCCTGAATATCGTGTTGAATCATCGCAAGCCCGACGAATATCTGGTGCCGCCCTATGTCATCGATCAACAGCCCAAGTATCTGATTGTGGGCGGGTTCATCATCCAAGAGCTCTCGGTCTCGTACCTGCGTGAATATGGCAAAGATTGGGCCTCCCGGGCCCCCATTCACCTGGTCTACTATCAACAGAATCAGGACTATCTCAATGGCGATAAGCGGGAAAAGATCATCATTATCTCCAGGGTGATCCCCACCCCATTTACCATCGGATACGAAAATTTCCGCAACATGGTAGTGCTCCAGGTCAATGGTCAGGCCATCGGTAAATTGTCTGACGTGGCGTCGGCGCTGCAATCTCCACTCAATGGTTTTCATAGAATTGAAGTGGAGCAATCCCCGGGGATTCTCTATCTCGATCCAAAAGAGTTACCCCTGATCCACAAGGTGATCAAAGAGCGGTACCGCATACCGATCCCCCCCCTGAGCAGTGTTCAGTGACCTGAAAATTTTGACATTTCCCTTATCATGCTTAATTCATCTTTAGGCAGGTTGACGCCGGCGGCAAAAGAGTCCGCCGGCGTTGATCCGCAGTAAGACGGCCATCCATATTCATAAAGGTTGTGGCCGGAATACCAATTGAGGAAACGCCTATGGGAAATAAAGATATACGCTCTGACATCGCCACCTTTGCCGGTGGCTGTTTCTGGTGCATCGAGTCAAATTTTATAAAATTCAGCGGTATTGAAAAGACTGTCTCCGGTTACACCGGCGGCCATAAAGAGAATCCGACCTATGAGGAGGTCTGCTCGGGACGCAGCGGCCATTTGGAGGCGGTGCAAGTCAGCTTTAACCCGGTCGTCATCCCTTATGAAAGATTATTGGATATCTTTTGGCGAAATGTTGACCCCACTGACCCGGACGGTCAATTCGTGGATCGGGGATCTCAATACAGAACGGCTATTTTTTTCCACAACGACCAACAAAAGCGATTGGCGGAGATATCCAGAAAAAAATTATCCGAATCCGGATATTTCGATAAACCCATCGCCACCGAAATCATTCCCTTCAGCAAATTTTATCCTGCGGAAGCTTATCACCAAGGTTATTGCAAAAAGAATCCCATTCGCTATAAATTCTATCGTCGCAACTCCGGACGAGATCAGTTTTTGGAAACCGTCTGGAAGAACCACAAAGATTCAGGTTAGTGCCCATCCACTCTTGAGCATGGGATCCGGACCACAATCTACCATTTCCGGATGGGAATCAGGCGGATCGGTTCAGCCCCACGGCAGTCGGTTTCATATCGGCTGCCCGGGCTTGCAAAAGGCTGTCCAACCAATCCGGATCCATTTCCGGGACCGAGGAGAGCAGCAGATCGGTATATTCGTGGTGGGGGGGTCTGAGAATCTCCTTTCTGGGTCCTTTCTCCACAATGCGGCCATTGAGCATCACCACGATTTCATCGCTGATGGCTTTGACCGTGGCAAGATCGTGGGTGATGAAAAGATAGGAAACATGCAGTTTGCGCTGCAGATGGAGCAGGAGTTTGAGGATCTCTTCGGCCACAAGCTGGTCCAGGGC
Organism: Desulfobacteraceae bacterium; assembly: GCA_050118795.1. GTDB lineage: Bacteria > Desulfobacterota > Desulfobacteria > Desulfobacterales > Desulfosarcinaceae > JARRKU01. The sequence goes on from JASFKE010000213.1 coordinate 4,023, forward strand.
CGAGGTCACCTCATCGCAGATAATCAAGTCTGGTTCGGCGGCCAGGGCGCGGGCGATGCAGATGCGCTGCTTCTCACCGCCGGAAAGCTCGGTTGGGTAGCGGTCGATGTAGTCGGTCGGCAGCTCGATCTGTTCCAGCAGCTCCAGGATACACGGTTAAAAATGCAATGGCCCCGGCCGGCCAAAGCGGAGTAAAGATGCCGAACGTAATGGCACCTGAATTTTCGCGCACCATGCTGCCCCAGTCCGCCGCAGGAGGCTGGATGCCAAGGCCGAGGAAACTTAAGGCGGCGATAAACAGAAAGACGAAGCAGAACCGCAGACCGAATTCGGCCACCAGGGGCGGCATGGCATTGGGCAGGATTTCGTGGCGCATGAGCCACCAGAGCCCCTCCCCCCGCAGCCGGGCGGCCTCGACGAACTCCATCACCTCGATATCCATGGCCACCGCCCGCGACAGACGGTAAACCCGCGTTGAGTCCAAAAGGGCGATGACCACCACCAGCGCCGGAATGGAGGTGCCCACCACCGAGAGCACCATCAAAGCGAAGATCAGCGTTGGAAAGGCCATCAGGATGTCCACACAGCGGCTGAGCAGCTGGTCGATCCAGCCGCCCACCGTTGCGGCCACAAATCCCCAGATGATGCCGACCACAAAGGAGAGCGCGGTGATTAAAAAAGCGATGGCGATGGTGTTGCGCGCACCGTACACCAGCCGCGAAAACAGATCGCGTCCCAGGTTGTCGGTTCCGACCCAGTGGTCGCCGCTGGCCGGCAGCCAGACATCACCGGCCACTTCGGTTTCGCTGTAAGGCGCGATGACGGGTGCGAAGATGGCCGCCAGGAGCGTGATCAGCACCATCCCCATTCCAATGCGGGCGCTTAAAGGCGCTGTTCCAAGCAATTTTAATGTCGCCGACATGCAAACCTCACAAATGAACCTTACCCCGTTTTTTAACCGTCAGCGCGGGTTGCGCAACCGGGGGTTGCTGACAATGGACAACACATCGGCCAGCAAGTTGAGTACCACGTAAGTGGCCGCAAAAATCAAGCCGCTGGCCTGCACCACGGGAATATCGCGTTTGGAGACCGAATCCACCAGCAACTGCCCCAATCCCGGGTAGACAAACACCACCTCGACAATGACCACCCCCACCACCAGGTACGCCAGGTTGAGGGCGACGACGTTGATCACCGGCGAAAGGGCGTTGGGAAAGGCATGCAGCACGATCACACGCAGCCGCTTGAGCCCTTTCAGATTGGCCATCTCGATAAACGGGCTGGAGAGGATATTGATGATGGCCGCCCGGGTCTGGCGCATCATGTGGGCGGTCACCACCATGGCCAAAGTCAGACAGGGCAGAAAGATGGCGTAAAGTTTCTGCCAGAAACTCATCTGATCGTTGACGTTGGCAATGCTGGGAAACAGGACCACCTGCACCGACAGCAGGGCGATGAGGATGTAGGCCACGAAAAACTCGGGAAACGAGATGGTGCTGAGGGTGGCCATGGAGATCAGGCGGTCAAAGAGCGTGTTGCGGTAAAGGGCCGCCAGGATCCCCAGGATAACGGCCACAGGCACGGCGATCATGGCGGTCACCCCGGCCAGGAAAAGGGTGTTGGCGAAACGCCAGCTGATCAAGTCGACCACGGGTCGCTTATTGGCCAGGGAGTTGCCGAAATCGCCCCGGACAAAAGCCCCCAGCCAGGCGACATAACGCACATGGGGGGGCAGATCGAGCTTGAGCTCCTTGCGAAAAGAGGCCACCGTCTCGGGCGTGGCGCTCTGCCCCAGCACCGCTTCGGCGAGGTCCCCGGGCAAGGCCTCCACCCCTGCGAAGATGAGCAGCGAGATCACCCACAGGGTCACCAGCCCGAGCCCGATACGTTTGAGCATCAGCGCGGCGATGCCGTTTGGCTTTAACAATGTCATCTGTTGCGCATACCTGTCTTTAAGACTTGAACCACCAGCGCTCCGGTGCCCGGAAGCCGTCCAACTCCCAGTTGGCCGCCAGCTTGCCGTGGCCGATCTTTTCGCCGGCGGCGGACAGATCGGCACTGAACATGGGCACCACCACCCCGCCTTCGTCGCTCACGATGCGCTGCATCTCCGCATACATCCCGCGCCGCTTCTTCTCGTCCAATTCGGCCCGGGCCGACACCAGCAGTTCATTGAACCGCTTGTGGTCCCAGAATGTGTCGTTCCAGGAGGCCCCCTTGGCATAGGCCGTGGAGAACATCATGTCCTCGGTGGCCCGGCCGCCCCAGTAGACCGCACAGAACGGTTTTTTCATCCACACATTGTTCCAATAGCCGTCATTGGGCTCACGCACCACATCGATGGTGATGCCGGCCCTGGCGGCCTGCTCCTTGAACAGCACGCCGGCGTCCACGGCCCCTTTGAACGCCGCCTCGGCTGCGTGAAACTTGAAGGTCGTGCCGGACAGCCCCGCCTTTTTGAGATGATACTTGGCCTTGTCCGGATCGTACTGCCGCTGGGGCAGGTCGCCGGCGTGATAGCGGTTGGCCACGCTGATGGGGTGGTCGTTACCCACCCGACCGTAGCCGCGCAGGATGGTTTTGACCATCTGCTCGCGATCCACCGCGTATTTGAGGGCCAGGCGCGCGTCATTGTTGTCGTAAGGCGCCGTGTCGGTGCGCATGGCAAAGGTGAAGTGCTTGAACCCGTCCTGGCGCATCACCTGAACACCGCGCATGCGCTTGAACAGATGCACCGTCTTGAGATCGCAGCGGTTCATCACATCGATCTGGCCGGTTTTGAGCGCATTGGTCCGG
>JASFKE010000214.1:0-6810 GCA_050118795.1 Desulfobacteraceae bacterium
GTTTTTTAACCTGGGATTTAATGGAAAACCCCCGGATGACCCGCCTGATGGAATCCTTGCTTGATCCCATCATGGGAAAAAGCGTGGTGCTCTATTTTCGCAAAGAAACAGATCAGAGCAGTTCCTAGGGCCTATGCAAAAAATTAAGCAGCTTGGAGTCTTGGGGTTAAACCCTTTGCAGCACACCTAAACTACCGGTCATGGAAAACGCCCTGAAACATCCGGAATCAATCGCCTTTTGGTAGATTTGGTAAGGTGCTTGGCCGCCATCTTCAGGATTTGGGTAGATATCATGAAAAATTAGATAGCCATTGGGACGTATATGGGGAGACCAGATTTCATAGTCGGTCAAGACAGTATCATATGCATGACCGCCGTCAATGAACACGAGGCCCAGGGGGGTGCCCCAGTTGCGCCCCGCCGTTGCCGAGGCCGTCACCAGCGGAACGACGACCTCTTCAAGTTCAGCCATCTGCAAGGTCTTGCGAAAATGGGCAAAGGTATCGACACGATACAAATGGGTATCAAACAGCTCCGGATCAAAATACTCTTCACCCGGCTGCTGTTCCTCCGAGCCGCGGTGATGATCAATAGAAAAAAGCGGTGAACATTTCTCCCGGCAGGCATGTCCTAAATAGATCGCCGATTTGCCGCAATAACTCCCGATCTCCAGACAGGGCCCAACAGTGGCGGCCTCAAGGGCAAGCTCGTACAACCGCCTCCCCTCCAACGGATCAAGAAAGCCCTTAACGCTCTCGCCAAGTTTATGTAGATATTCAATAGATGCCATAGTTCATGTTCTCAATTGGGTCTGAAAATGGGCCTGAAAATGGTTTCACGGGATATCGTCATAGTTGCCGACCAATACCTCCCTTGGCTTGGCGCCATCAGCCGGTCCCACTACGCCCTCCTGCTCCATCACCTCGACTATTCGGGCGGCCCTGTTGTAGCCGATACGCAGGTGGCGTTGAATCATGGAGATGGACGCTTGTCCGTTCTTGGTAACCAGAGCCACAGCATCGTCATAGCGTTCATCATACTCTTTTTCCCCGCCTTCGTTCTCTTCTTTGACGGGGGCCTCCACAACCTGTTGATTATATTCAGGCGTTTGCTGCTGCTTTATAAAATCGATAATGCCGGTCAGTTCGGTCTCTGAAATGTAGGCGCCGTGAATGCGTTGCAGACGGCCTGTCCCTGGCGGCAGAAAGAGCATATCACCCATACCCAGCAAATTTTCTGCGCCGTTGGTATCGATAATCGTGCGCGAATCGGTTTTAGATGATACCTGAAAAGTCAGTCGCGTGGGGAAATTGGCTTTGATAATACCGGTGAGCACGTCCACCGATGGTCGCTGGGTGGCCAGAATCAGATGGATGCCGGCAGCCCGCGCCATTTGAGCAAGCCGGGTCAGAGCGACTTCCACATCCCGGGAGGCCACCATCATCAAGTCAGCCAACTCATCGATGATGATCACGATATAGGGCAAAAGGGTCGCCTGGGTTTCATCACCCTCTTCTTTTTCAGGTTCTTTGTTTTTTTTGTTCAGCTCCTTAAGAACTTTCTGATTATACTGACCGATATTACGCGCTTTTCTCTCTGAGAGCAGCTCATAACGCTGTTCCATCTCCTTTACCGCCCAAAAGAGGGCGTTGGTGGCTTTTTTAGCGTCTTTGACCACCGGTGTAATCAAATGGGGAATGCCATCGTAGGCCGACAACTCGATCCGTTTGGGATCGACCATGATCAACTTCACGTCGCCGGGGGCAGCTTTATAAAGCAGGCTGCAAATCATGGTGTTCAACGCCACACTTTTACCGGCGCCGGTGGCACCGGCAATGAGCAAATGGGGCATCTTATCCAGGGTGGAGACTACCGGCAGGCCCACAATATCTTTCCCCAGGCAGATGGTCAGTTTGGACTGGGCGTTTTCGTAGGCTTCAGATGCTACAATCTCCTTAAAGCGGACGGTTTCCCGATCCACGTTGGGAACCTCGATGCCGATGGCTGCCTTGCCTGGAATGGGTGCCACAATACGAATGCTGATGGCCCTGAGCGCCAGGGCCAAATCATCAGTCAGATTAACAATTTTGTTAATTTTAATGCCCGGCGCAGGTGAGTATTCAAATGTGGTGATCACCGGCCCCGGTGTGACGGCAACCACTTCGCCTTTGACCCCAAAATCCTCCAGCTTTTTTTCCAAAAGCTTTGACTGCATTCGCAGGCTTTCATCGTTAATCGACATGGGCCGCTGTTCCGGATCCTCAAGCAATTCGATGGGTGGCAGATTATATTTGCTGTCATCGCGCATAAAATCGAACATCTTCTGCTTTGGCCGGGCGCGTTTTTTGGGTGGTGAGGGTGTCGGGGCTTTGATCTTGATCTGGCGGTCCGGCCGGCTTTCCAGGGCTTTTAAATTTTTACGGCGCTTTTTAGATTTCTGCCGCCGTTCCTTCGATTTGATACGCTGGTTCTTCACCCGCGTCGACATCATGGCCAGGGCCGATTTGAAGCGATTATAACTACCGATCAATGAAAACCGTGTGGTTAGTATGAAACCAATCAACCATAGGAGGCCCAGTATAATGGCGCCCCCGGCGAGATTGGCATAGTGAACCAAAAAAGCCTTCAAGGGAATACCCAGAATTCCCCCTGAGGAGAAGCGGCTTCCGAAAATTTCGAAATAATCTTTTTGCAGGGCCAGCAAGCTGCCGGTGGTGGACAGCAGTAGCAGTCCGCCGATGACAAGGGTGACCAGTACCTGGCGCGATTGGTTGCTGAAAAAGTGGACACTGGCCATCAGCAACAGAATCGGCATCCAGAAGGCGCCCAATCCCCACAGGCCTATTAAAACACCGGATGTATGGGCACCCACCGTACCGAACAAATTATTCACAGGACCGGTGGCGCCGGCATTATGGATCGATGGATCGGCATGGTGATAGGAGAGCAAGCTGATCAGAGTAAAGATAACCAGAAAGAAAAGCAGAATTCCGATGATTTCTTTTCGCATGGGCTCTACGCTTTAGATAGTAAAACCATTCAACTAGCCATCAATAAGCCGGCAGCCGGCCTAAACTTCAGCAATAAAGGGCATGATCACGGGCCGCCGCCCAATGGTAAAAAAAAAATATTGCCGTAAAGCCGCCTGGATGCGGGAGCGAATAATATCGGTCCGGTCAGGCACCTCAGGAGGCACATCCTCGACAATTTCCAAAATTACACACTGTGCGTCAAGCAATAAATGGCCGGTCTCGGTCTCAAACACAAATCCTTTGGAAACCACGTCGGGACCGTATATGATCACGCCCGTCTCTTCATCAAAGGCCATGTTGACCACCACCATGCCGTCCTCGGAGAGCATGCGGCGCTCTTTGAGCACACTGCGCCCAACATCGCCTACACCTTTACCGTCTATGAGCAGTCGGCCTGTGGGGATGCAATCCAGCATGGTCACCCCTTGCTGGTCGAAAGAGACGATCTGGCCGTTTTGCGCCAACAATATATTGTCCTCGTCCATCCCTTGCTCTAAGGCCAGACGCGAATGAAGCACAAGATGCCGGTACTCTCCATGAATCGGCATAAAGTATTTGGGTTTGATTAGCCGCAACATCATCTTGAGCTCTTCCTGAAAGGCGTGACCGGATACGTGTATTTTGGCAATTTTCTCATATATGACATTGGCACCGCGTCGGTAGAGGTCATTTATAATAGTGGCGATGGCTTTCTCGTTGCCCGGTATGAACTTGGATGAGAGAATGACGTTGTCTTGGGATTTTATCTTGATCTGCCGGTGAGTGCCGGCTGCAATCCGGGCCAAAGCCGACATCGGTTCCCCTTGGCTCCCGGTGGTGACCATGAAAATTTCCTCATCGCAATATTGGTCAATCTGATCTATTTCAATCTCCATACCGGCGGGCATTTTCAAATACCCCAACTTACGGGCAATGTTGATGGAGACCTCAATACTGCGCCCGTTAAAGATAATCTTACGGCCGGTGGCGTTTGCGATATCTGCAATTTGTTGAATACGGCCGATATTCGAAGCAAACAGCGCTACAATGATACGGCCCTTGCAACTGCGACAAATTCGGTTCAGGTTCTCGCCGATTTCGGTGTCTGAAGTCGTATAGCCGCTGCTTTCCACATTGGTAGAGTCGGATAAAAGCGCCAGCACCCCCTCTTCACCAAACTTTGCAAAACTGTTGACATCGGTGGTCATGCCCTCAATGGAGGAGTGGCTGAGTTTAAAATCACCGGTATGAATAATGATACCGTAAGGTGTGCGTATCGCAATGCCCACACCATCCACTACGCTATGATTGACCCGGATAAACTCAAGTTCAAAAGATCCGATCTTCAGTGTCTCCCTGGGATGGATGGCATGCAAAGAGGCGCTGCCGAGCAGATCAAACTCCTCAAGTTTATGGCGGACGACACCTAATGTGAAAGGTGTTCCGAAAATGGGGGCGGGCACATCTTTGAGCAGGTAAGGCAACGCTCCGATGTGATCCTCGTGGGCATGGGTGAGCACGATGCCCGCCACTTTCTTTTTTTTCTGTTTGAGAAAGGACATGTCCGGGATGACATAATCCACGCCCAGCATATAGTCTTCGGGAAACATAAGGCCCACATCGATCACAAACATGGTATCATCAGATTCAATGGCCATCATGTTGAGCCCGATCTCACCCAACCCGCCCAAAGGGATCAATTTAACCACGGCAGCCCACCTCATCTTGCATCGACGGTGCATTCACCATGGCTTCACGAACGCGCATCATGAGCTCATCTTTCGTTTTACGTGTATAATCCGATGTTCGGATCGGCAACCCGACATTGATCGTGACCCTGCGACGCCGGATCAACAACCGGCCTTTGGGCATGACCTCATGGGTGCCGGAGATGGTAATGGGAACGATGGGGACGCCGGCATCTACCGCAAGCACAAATCCACCCTTTTTAAAAGGAAGCAACTGTCCATCAGTACTTCGGGTGCCTTCCGGAAAAATCATCACCGAAGTACCGTTGCGAATCATGCCGGCGGCTTGGTCTAAACTCTGGAACGCAGACTTGCGATTGGATCGATCGATGCTAATGTAACCGGCACCCCGCATGCTGCGGCCGAAGATAGGAATCTTGAACAACTCCGCCTTTGCCAGCCATCTGAATTGAACCGGCAGGGCACTGTAAAGGACGGGTATGTCATAGTTGCTCTGGTGGTTGGACATATAAATATAGGAACCTTGGGCTAAATGATCGTCGACGCCTTTGGAATTTACCCCCATACCACTGACCCACAGGATACTTTTTCCCCAGATGCGCGCTACATAGTGAACACCATCCCCTGTCTTTGAAAAAAAAGAGACCGATATGGCCAAGATCCCAAAGATGATGGTTGCCGCCACAATCCATATGAAAATAAGGATCGTATGAAAAATCGAAAGCAATTTGGGAGCGTTGAACTCGTTTGTCATTTAACTTCCATCTGGTTCCAATGATCGAGTGATTTATCAAAAAAAATCGAAAAATAGTGTCGATGCTCCTTCATGCGCGGCTAATCTCCATCAAATGTCATGTTATGATATTAAGGTGATCGCAAATAGCATCGACAAAATGGATCAACCAATTTCGCTGTTTTTCAGTAGCGTATCGGATACAATCGCACCGTACCCGTTTATTGGTCCTGACCAGCAGTTCGCACGCCAGGCGCTCCGGTGATAATTCAGCTGCAAAATAGAAGGGTTGGCATTGGATGTGTTTTTCTTGGACCTGTTCATACATCGGTGGATCCAAGGGCAGCCAGTATAGCCCTTCGAATCCGGGGACGGCGTAATGGGCATCCAAATGTTCCTTCAATATCTGATTATCATCAGGTCGAAGTTCATCAATGACATATTGTTTCATAATGCCCGGTACCTAGCATGCTTGATCACAAAACGCAACATAGATGTAATTCAATCTTTAACAACAACAACCCCTTGGGGTCACCCTGATGATTTGTGCCCCCGCTGTAATTGCTATTAAATGTGCCTATGAACAAAGATAAGGACGGATGGCATGCGACCGGTAGTGAGTACGCGGCATCGGTGCCGGATCGCAAGAGTGCAAGGGGCGAGGATGATATTGATTCCAGGGCCTCGGATTCGGTGGGGTGACAGCAGCCACCCGCTACACGGGTGGCTTGGTTTTCCGTCCTTGGGCCGGAAATGTAAAAGCACATCAGTGCTGCAACGTTCTGGATTGGAACCTGGTGCGGAACACTTGGTTTCAAACAACCAAAATCCCCCGGCCCCACTCAGGGCTCCAGGGGATTAGAATATGTTAAGATACTAGGTTTCTTCGATGACAATCGCGTTCTCTTCACAGACCTCGATACAACTTTCGCAACCCAGACACTCTTCTGCATTGACCGTCTTGGATTTGCCGTCTTCCATTTCAAAAACTTCAACAGGACAGACGTCGACACACTCCTCGCAGCCAACACATTTTTCTTCATCCACAATCGGATTAAAAGCCATGATCTACACTCCTTTCAAAATAATTTTTCCATTGAGCTGATCGCACCAGCGATTTTTCACAACACTGAAGAAAACGCCATACCCCAATTGCCATGGGCAGTCAAGTGTTGTTCGCGGATTTTTTCCCATGGGTCGAAGCGGGTTGGTCTAAAGCCGCTTACTCGAAGGGCCCCCAAACATATCAAGCTGTTACCAAACCAATTAAGGTGTGATGGGATTCATTGGCATACCGGACCGCTACATCTTGATCGGGCTTGTATGCTGCAAGCCGGGTCAAGAAGCGCTCAGCCGA
>JASFKE010000215.1:0-6809 GCA_050118795.1 Desulfobacteraceae bacterium
TTAATCGGACCGGTCCCACGGACAAGGATGAGCAATGAACGAAAACAACGAAACCAACCATAACAATGATGCGCTGGTCAATCTTGAGCAAGGCCTCTATGATATAAACCAGCGATCCCAAGACCGCCGCAGCTCCCCGAGCGAGGGATTTACCTACATCAGCTCAGTGGGATGGATAGACCGCCGTGAAAAGCTTCGCAGAGACGATGATCCCTGTCAATTTTAGGGCGATAAGGACCATGGCAATCTTTAGCGAAGCAGCGCTAAACACTACTGCGATCCCCTGGCGGCGTGTAATCTTGCGCCCTACGGCCTTTCCCAGGCTAAAGTTAGACACACAAAAAAAGCTGGCATAAACATAAAATAGACCCAATCCTATGGTCCATGGTTTCTTGCTCTTCCCGCCAAATGAAAAATCAAAAAAAGTTCTGTATATTGCCAATAAATGGTCTACCCGGAATTTGAAGGGGATGACGCCTTGCTGATGTGGTTTACACTTGCCGGCGTCCTAAACCGGGTTGACCTCATCGCTCAGGATGGGATAACATGATTTTATATGTTGCTGGAAATGTTTGTTTTCCATACTTTTAAGGATATCGAGCCATTTCCCTTTGACCCAGGTTGCCCCCTGTTATCTTTTCACCAACTCCGCGGTGTGCATCACCGCCGCTCCATCGACCTGAGGGTTGCACCAATTCAAGTGGTCAAACCGCATGCACGCTGCTAAGTAAACCCTAAAGCTGCTTTAAAAAGGTCGTTGGGACGATGGAAAAAAATCGAGCTTCGGACAGGCCTCTCAACCACAATAAAGACGGTTCGTTGCCGCCGCTTATGTCCGAACGGTCACACCCTATCGACCGACGCCGCTATCGACATCTAAAATGGTTTTTCACCAAAGTTTTGCTGCAATCGTTCTGGTGGGATGTGATTTTTACCCTGCCCCTGTTGCGTTGGTTTCGGTCCCCACCCCTGGACCGCTGGAAGGTCGTGGCCCACCAGTATAGGGAATTGGCCGCTCAAATGGGCGGCATCTTGATCAAGCTGGGTCAATTTCTCAGCACACGGGTTGACCTCTTCCCTGTGGAGGTGACCCACGAATTGGCCGGTCTTCAGGACGATGTCCCACCCGATCCACCCAAGGAGATCATCCGGGTGGTGGAGGAGACCTTCGGGCGCTCCATTGATACGCTGTTTCCCCATTTTGACCCCGCTGCAGTGGGTTCAGCATCCTTGGCCCAGGCGCATCAAGCTGTTTTACCCGATGGGCAACCGGTTGTGGTCAAAGTTCTGCGCCCTCATATCTTCAGCATCGTCGAAACGGATTTGGCTGCCTTGCGGCTTGTCTGCAAATGGTTGAAACGCTTCAAACATATCAACGAGCGCATGGACCTCGATCGGCTCTTTCAAGAGTTTGCCACCACCACTTGGAATGAGCTGGATCTGGCCATAGAAAAAGAGAATATCCGTCGCTTTTCCAAAAACTTCGCTTTCAATCCCAACGTGATAGTACCGAAAATCTACGAAGCGTACTGTGCCAGCCGGGCACTTACCCTGGAAAATGTCGGGTACATCAAAATCAGCGATACCGATGCCATGGAGGCGTGCGGCATCAGTTGTCCCCAGGTGGCTGATCTGCTATACGATATCTATATGCACCAAATTTTTGTGGACAACTTGGTCCATGTGGACCCCCACCCGGGAAATCTGTTTGTAAAACCGCTGCCGCTTGCCGAAGAGATCAGCGCGGGGATCACCTCATATGCCCCGGGTGCGATGGCACCCTATGCCGAGCAGCGCCCCTTCCAACTCATCTTTATCGACTTCGGCATGGTTGCGGAAATTTCCCAACGGTTGAAGGCCGCCATGCGGCTGGGCGCCATTGGGGTGGGCACCCAGGATGCCCGCAAAATCATCCAAGCTTATGTCATGGCCGGCGCCTTGAGGCCGGGGGCCGATCTGCGCCGCCTCGAGGAGGCCCACCAGGAGTGGCTGCAAAAAGCATGGGGGCTTCGCTTGGGCAGCCTCCACGAAACCGCCCGACGTGAAATACGCTACTTTATGCGCGAGTACCGGGATCTCATCACCGAAACCCCTTTTCACATTCAAGCCGATATGCTCTTTATCAGCCGCGCCGTAGGCATCTTGGCAGGCCTGACCAATACCATCGATCCCAATTTCGACCCCTGGTCCAAAACCCTCACCTATGCCAAGCACTTTGCCAAAGAAGAGCTCACCGGTGATTGGCAAGGTCTGTGGGAAGAGATATTTATCGTCGGCAAAAACATCTGGCGGCTGCCCTCCCGCATGGAGCAGTTGCTGACCCGCGCCAACCAGGGCGCGCTGGCCGTCCAGGTTTCCCTGTCTCGGGAAACGCGCAGAGCCATACGGCGCATCGACCTGTCGGTACGCCGGTTTGCCTGGATGGTGATCACCGCCGGCCTGTTGGTTTCAGGTGTGAACATGCACATCGCCGGCAAAGACCGCCCCTACGGTATCATCCTGATTATTTTATCGGTGATGGCTTTTTTATGGGGCATACGCAAATAACCATGGAATATGCAACCGTTATACGTATAATCTGTTTTGTGATTATCTTTATCGCGGTGGCCCTTTGGGAGCAATCGAGGCCGCGTCGTGTTTTGACAACATCCAAAAAGTGGCGCTGGTTCAATAACCTGAGTATTATCGCCATCAATCCTGTGGTGCTTTACGTCGTCTTCCCAGTTCTTGCCGTAGGCATGGCCCACAAAGTTCAAGATCTTGGATGGGGCTTGCTAAATTATGCGGGCGCACCCTATTATGTAAATCTGGTGATCGGCATCGTAGCGCTGGATCTGGTCATCTACCTGCAACATGTAATGTTCCACGCAGTTCCGCTATTGTGGCGTTTGCACATGATGCACCATGCGGACTTGGATTACGACCTGACAACGGGATTGCGGTTTCATCCCATAGAGATCGTGCTTTCAATGGTTATAAAGCTAACCATCATCGCCGCGCTGGGTCCGCCGGTGGTCGCTGTATTGTTATTCGAAATCATATTAAACGGCATGGCCATGTTCAATCACGCCAATATCAAGCTGCCGCCGTCGCTGGATCGCCTGCTAAGAGCCTTTGTCGTGACACCTGATATGCACCGCGTCCACCATTCAGTCATCATAAAAGAGACCAACAGCAACTATGGCTTCAATTTATCTGTGTGGGATAGATTGTTCGGCACCTACCTGCCCCAGCCATCCAAAGGGCACCAGGGGATGACCATAGGCCTTTCACAATTCAGGGATCACAGACGTTTGACATTGCCTTGGCTTTTGATACTGCCTCTTATTGGAAAAGTGGGCAAACAACCGATCAACAAATGAAGTCATGGAGGATGCATCGATTGGTCAGAGCCAATATGGGATAGCGTGCGGACATGGCAGGCCATCCAGATAGAGTTCCAATGTGATCCAGTTGTAGCGGATCATCACCGCCCCTGCTCCGGCAGACTGGCGGCCAAAGAGACATTCATAGCTCCAGCCATGCGACAGCCGTCCATGACCTGAATGGCCACGCCTGTGCTGCTGGTCTTGTCGGCCACCACTACCACCGCGCCCTCCGGGTTCTCCGCCAGAGCCCTCTCCACATTGGCGCGCACTGCACGCAGATCGATCTCCCGGTGATCCATAAAAATCCGATTGCTCTGGTCGATGGCAATCAGGATAGCGGCTTTGCTTTTTACGGTTGCGGTGGCGGCCGCAGGGCGGCTGACATCGATGCCGGTTTCTTTGACAAAACTGGTATTGACCAGAAAAAAAATCAGCAGAATGAACACCATGTCGATAAGGGGGGCGATATTGAGTTCTTTGGCCGCCAGTTTACTTCGCCTTGTGGCTGTGATGTTCAGCATGTCATCTCCCTAAAGCTCTCTTTTCAGATAATACCCGACCTGTGCAACGCGCTGTTGGAGGTTGCGCGCGCGACGATCCAAAAAGCCCTTCATGTAGAGCCCGGGTATGGCCACCAGCAGGCCTGTCTGTGTGGTGATCAAGGCCTCGGAAATCCCACCGGCCATGCCTTTGGCGTTTCCCGTACCGAAAATGGATAAAATGTCGAACGTGCCGATCATACCCGTTACCGTACCCAACAACCCCATCAAAGGGGCCACGGCGGCCAGCACGCCGATGAGAGCCAGATAATCGCTCAGGCCGCGATTGATGGTCAGCACGGTTTCATCTATGATAAAGCAGTCTAAATGCCGGTCATTGCTGCGCCGCGACAGAAAACGGGCCACCAGAAGGGATATGGCGCCGCGGTAGTGCGCTGGATCGGGCATGCGGTCATTTTGGATATGCTCCAGGGCGGTCTTCAAATTCATGTTTTTGTGGTACAGCCGCCTGAAAAACAGCGCCCGGTCGATGATGAGCAGCCACATTGACAGGCTCACCAGCGCCAGGGGCACCATCACGACACCGCCGGCGCGAATGTACGCTTCCAGATGCAGATATTGGGTCGCCAACATATCGGTCAAGAGATCCCCCGGTATTTGTGAATGATATTGACCAGCGCCACCGCTTTTTCTTCCATTTCCCCTATTCTGTTCTCTACGGTGCGATTAAGCAGGGTCTGGGACAACATCAAAGGGATGGCCACACTCAGACCCAGCATGGTGGTGACCAGTGCTTCCGAGATACCCCCGGACATCAAGCGGGGATCTCCGGTGCCGTGCATGGTGATCACATGGAAGGTGTCGATCATGCCGGTAACCGTCCCTAACAAGCCCAGCAAAGGGGCGATGGCGGCCAGCATTCCCAGGGTGGAGAGAAATCGCTCCATTGGCGGGATCTCTTTCAAGATGGCTTCCTGCAAGGCATTTTCCATCTCTTCGCGTTTCATCCCGCAGCAGCGGATACCCGCCCTGATGACCCGTGCCACCGGTGTCATCGTGTGCCGGTCACAGGCTTGCTCGCAGGCCTGCCAGTCATTGTCTTTGGACAATGCTTCGATATTTCGAATAAGGCCTTCGGCATCCAAGCGTTTTCGCACCAGGAAAATGACCCGCTCGATGACGATCAATATGCCCACCCCCAGTATGAACAAAATGGGCCAGACAATAGGACCGCCTTTGGGAACCTGCTGCCAGAGGCTCAATTCATGGGTCAGTTGGCGCAAACCGCCGCCCCGGGAGATGTCCAGGGGAATCGCTTCGCTGCGGCCTTGCATATAGCGCCTGATCTGTTTTTGCATCCGCTTGGACGGCAAACGCGAAAGGGCATACAATTTCCCGCCGGCAGCGGCGTAATTGCAAAAGCCCACCTCATCACCGATGCGATAGACCGCTGTAAACGGTCCGAGAAAGAGCAGATCGGCCTCCACTTCACGGCCCGCCCGATCAACGACGGTCCCTTTGCGCAACGAGACCTCACCGCAAGATTTGATCTGTCCGAACAAAGCATCCACCATACCGCGAACATCGTCCATTGCCGGAAACCGCGACTGCCGGGCGACAGTATCGAAAAGTGAGTCCGACGCACCATGCAGTGCGGTTTGCAGGTTCTGACGGATAAGCCCATCGACATCTTTGGCATTGACGCGGATAACGCCCACAAGCTCTTTGATGGCACCGCCGGTTTCGGCCAGCGCCTCATTCAATACCTTCTCTTTTTCTTCCAGGTGGCTCTTTGCCCTTGTCAGATCGTCGACATCTTCTTCAAGTTTGCGCACTTTGGCTTCAAGTGCGGCCATGGCCTTTTCAAGGGACGAGCGGTCGGCCGTAATTTTTATCCGGCTTTTCTCGGCCGCACGCTGGGCTGCGACTTTTTCAGCCGCCGCCTTTTGCATAAGGACCTTTTTGGCCTCCCTGGCTTGGATTTGAACTTCCCGCATATCTTCAGCCCTTAGCGGCAACGCCACCCAAAATGTCAGAACAATGAGTATTAAGGGTGGATTGAAAAGTTTTCCCAAAGATCCATTCATTGGGCCACCATCCTTCCCACCGGCAGGCTGAGCAGTTCTATGGGCCGACGTTTGGCAGCGATATCAATGGCGCTTTGGATCGCAGCGTTGTGAACCGTGTCAAGACTTTGCCAGGCGCCGTCGGCCGTGTTGTAAAAGCCGCACCGTTTACGATCCAGGCTCTGGTAGAAGAGGCTGATCCGGCCAAGGCGGAAAATGTCGGCCAGCAGAGCCTGGCCGTCGATGGCAATGGTCTGCTGGTAGACTTCGATGGTGAAACCGTATTCAGCCTCCACCAACAGCGCCTCCATGATTTTTCGATATTTCTCGCTGATATCCACATCCGGATCGGCCACAACGGACTCCAGCCTCTGGATACGTGCTTGTCGTTCCTCCATTAAAAAGGGCTGGTCTTCGGTGACCTGCGATTTGAGTACATTGAAAAGTTCATTGATAAAGGGTCGTATCTGATTGGAAATCTCTTCAACATCGGCCAGTTGTTTTTCTTTGGCATTTATACGTCCCCGTGCCGATTCAATCTGGTGGCTCAACTCTTTTTTTTGATCGGTGAGTTGTCTCTCTTTTTGCTGAAGCGCTTCGAAACGTGCCACCAGTTTCTCTTTTTCCAGCCGCCACTGCTCTTCTGATTTCTGGGTGGCTTGGCGGATCTCTATGGATTGCCGCACGGGCTGTTCGATGCGCTGTCGGGCAGCGCCGCTGAAGGCTGGATATCCTGCCGTTATCAACAGGCTGCTCACAATAAACAGGGGCATTATTTTTGCTCGATACATATGGCGATCTCTCATTAAATTCAAAATTAACAGCAATCCAGGCCCTCCCCTCCCCCCCCCATAAAAAAACCCGGACCGATTGGA
>JASFKE010000216.1:0-6806 GCA_050118795.1 Desulfobacteraceae bacterium
AGAGTTGGCTGCCGTGACCCTTTCGGTGGTCAGCGCATCCGACCCCGAAGGCGTCGGCGTGAGCCGTTATCAATGGACCCAGATCAGTGGTTCCACAGCCACCATCGATGATTCGGCAAGCAGCACCCCCACCATTACCACACCCGATGTGCATGCAACATCTGAGCTGGTATTCCAAGTTAAAGCATACGATGCAAGCCACGCTTTCGGCACGGATACGTGTACGATTACCGTGAACAATACCGATGGTTCCACAACCACGACTCCCCCGTCCAGCATCGGCGGCAGCAACAGCGGCGGCGGCGGTGGATGCTTTCTATATAACCTGATACATTAGCTTTTAAATTTTTTTGAGAATGGCAACTGCCGATTCAAAGCCTCGATATTGGATGCCTCCAACCTATTGACATCGTCAATAAGCTGCTTGAACAGCATTTCGAGGCGTGGGTCATAGAACCGATGCAGGCTGGTATTGGCAACAGCTTTGAATCCCCGGTAGATCTTGTGCGCCGAGCCGGCTCCAGGGTCGAACGTTTTGATATCATTGTCGATGGCCCATTGGATAGGTGCATAATAACACATGTTGAAGTGTAAATCTTTGATGGGGTTGGCGCAGCCCCAATAGCGTCCGATCAGATGGCGATTTTTCACCAGAAGCATGGACATCGCGATGGGGACGCGCGAGGGCCTCTTGTAAGCGGCAATGATCAGCAGCCGATGGCCATAGGTTTTGAAAACGCGGTTGAAAAAGTCCCCATTCAGGTAACGGGCTGCCCATGGACCATATTGAGCATTGGTTTTCAGGTAATAATAGAACATGATTTCGGCCATTTCGGCGGTGATCTCATCGCCGGTGTGCGCTTTGATCTCAATGCCGTAGGTCTCCATGCGCCTGCGTTCACGGCGGATATTACGTCTTTGGGAAGACTTGAATTTCATCAAATAATCCTCAAAAGAGCCATAGCCGAGGTTTTCCCATAGAAAGGATTGGTGCTGCCAAGCCGTAAATCCATTTGAAGCCCACTGGTCGAACCATGGTAGATCCACGAAATTCAGGTGGCTGCACGATAGGTTGTGATCTTGGCAAAAATGGTCCATGGCCGAGAGCATTTTTTTCATCACGCTCTGCTGATCGATCCCCTCGGCCATCAGGAATCGATATCCCACCGACGGTGTCGCCGGACTCATTCCGACCAATTTCGGGTAGTACTCGATACCGTAACCACGGGCCAACTTCGCCCACCAGTGGTCGAAGATAAACTCCCCTTCACTGTGGGTTTTAATGTACAGGGGCGCCGCCCCTATAAGCTTTTGCCGGTCCCACAATGTCAAATGGCGCGGTTGCCAGCCGTATTTGGGTGATATGCTGCCCGACGCTTCCAATTGATGGAGCCATTGCCACTCCATCAAAGGAGAATTCATGGGCAGTGCCAATTGATCCCACTGTTTGGGGGCGATTTCGCTGATGGCGTTCAGCCAACGGATATTTTGTGCGTCTGTTTTTTTCATCGCCTCTAAGTTAAGACATTCAGGCGGATTGTCATGGGGTATTTAAGATCCCCATGGCGCTTGCCGATACACCATATAGGAGATAGACTTTTACAAGGCGGGAATGGGTTGCATGAACAGATCCACACTAATTTGGATGATCGGTATATTGGGGTGGCTGGCTTTTCCCTACTGCGCTGTTGGGCAGGCGGACGTGGGGATGGAGGCCTCTATTGTGATTCATTTCAAAAGTGGAAAAGCCTTTCTGGGAGCAGGTGACAAAGCCAAATTGAGAGAATTTTTTCAGAAACATGAAACAGGTCCCGGGAGCAGGATTTTCGTTGTGGGTTATACCGATTCGGTTGGCGATAAACAGTATAATTATACGCTCTCCCGCAAGAGGGCCCAGTCGATACGCCGTGAAATCATCAGCGATTTTGGAATCGACAAAGAACTCATAATGGCGGTGGGCAAGGGGGAGGAGAACCCCATTGGCGATAATCTTAAGGCTGCGGGCCGATCTTCCAATCGCAGGGCCGAGATCTATCTGGTCAATACCAAGGCTCGCAAGGGCAATCGTCTTTTTGGACCTGACGCCCCTTATTCGTCGGAGATAGAAACCCTGGTTCGGCAAGCCCAGGCGTTGATTAAGCAGCGCCGGCTCGCAGAAGCCATGAAAATTCTGAAAAAGGCACAGGGGCTGGGCGGCGACCATTACTCCGACTGGCACTCGACCTATGGGATCGCAGGCTATTATGCGAATGCACCCTTGGCGGAGATCAACGCCCATCTGACCAAGGCGTTGGAGCTTGATCCCTATAACTATATGGCCCGGGAATATTTGGGCCGCACCAACGCGCGTCAAAAGGTGGCCAGCCGGGAGATCACCCCGGAGATGGGGCTCTCTACGGATCATGCCATTGGCGTCACCTCCGTTGCCCAGCAATATGAATATTTACGGCTATTCGATGTCGAGCCGCAGGTGCATCGAACATTGGACGGACGCCCTTTGGATATTTGGGAATGTGTTAATTCCAGTGGCGCTCCAGTGGTTTATTACTTTGACCACTCCCGTATCTATGACTGGGCATTTGCAAAGCGATCCGACGTTAAGAGACCGCCAACAATCCGCCCCGATTCTTTCAAGATTTCCACCGAGGGGACACCAGCCCCGATACCAAACCCCAGTGACCAGCCGGAGGAGGCAGCGCCCAGCGATCCTAAAAAAATATGGGAATCCCAGCTTTTTAATTAGCGCCGTGGGGTCTCCACATTGGGCCCGCTGGGCTGGGTCATCGCTCGACTAGTTTTTCGTTTTTGAAAAACGCTTTCCCTGCCAGGTATCGCGCTCTTCCAACCGCTTCCGGATAAGGGCGACATTCTCATTCTTTTTCAAAGCCCACAAAGGCGCCACCAGCTCATGTTTGTGGGGGTCTCCGGTGAGCCTTTGAATTACCACGTGCCCGGGCAGTCTCTCCAGCACATCACAGACCAGATCCAGGTATTCATCCTGCTCCAGGCAGCGGTATTGTCCGGCATGGTAACGTCTCTCCAGAGCCGTTCCTTTGACCACGTAAAGCAAGTGGAGCTTGACACCGTCAATGGGAAGGCTGGCGATGTAGTCGGCGGTTGCCAGCATCTGTTTGGGGGTCTCGCCCGGAAGACCCAAGATCATATGGGCGCCGATCATGATGCCCCTTCCGGAAGTGGCCATCACCGCTTTTTCAAAAGATTGAACATCGTGACCGCGATTGATCAGCTCTAAAGTGGAATCGTGGGAAGATTGCAGGCCGTACTCAAGCCAGATCAGATATCGATCGGTATAGGATTCCAAAAGATCCAATACTTTTTCGGAGATACAATCGGGCCGGGTGCCGATGGCCAGTCCCACCACATCCGGCACCGCCAACGCTTCCGAATAGAGCTTTTTTAAAGTCTCATAAGAGGCGTAAGTATTGGTAAATGATTGAAAATAGGCAATAAACTTCTTGGCTTTAAACCGTTTGATCACCGGCGCTTTACTGGCTTCCAACTGATCGGTAACACTATGCCCTTTGGCCATATTGCCGGTGCCCGAGCCTTTTGCATTGCAGAATATGCACCCGGCCGTGCCCAGGGTGCCGTCTCGATTGGGGCATGTCAGACCGGCATCAACGGAGATCTTGTGAACCCGCCCGCCGTATCGGTTTCGAAAATAGGTGTTGAGGTCATAGAAACGATTTTTCATAAATATAAATCACGTTGATTGAGGTTGACGGCGCATTTCAAAAAGGTTTTTGGGGCTTGGGCACCCAATACCTTTATCATTCTTGACCTTTGCCAGGGACACCTATAATAGGAAGCCGTTATGAGCAAGTAAAGAAGGAATCTATGCCATCTTACCTTAAAACATATGACATTATCGTTGTGGGCGGCGGCCATGCCGGTTGCGAAGCCGCCTTGGCGGCGGCCCGCATGGGATGCAGTACGCTGCTGATGGCCATCGACCTCGATAAAATCGCCGCCATGCCATGCAGCCCGTCCATCGGCGGTATGGCCAAAGGCCAGCTGGTGCGCGAGGTGGATGCTTTGGGCGGCGAGATGGCCAAGATTACCGACCGGACGGCCATCCAGTATAAAATGCTCAACACCAAGAAAGGCCCGGCAGTACAATCTTCCCGAACCCAGAACGATAAAAAACGATACCACATGGCCATGAAAGCCGTGATCGAACGCCAACCCAACCTGGATGTCAAACAAGCTCTGGTGGAGGAGCTGGTGGTGGAAAACCATCACGTCGTGGGAGTGGCGGACAATACCGGTTACGGCTATCAGTCCAAAGCGGTGGTATTGGCCACCGGCACCTTTCTCAGCGGGTTGATCCACATCGGATTTAAATCCATTAAATCGGGGCGGGCAGGGGAGTTTGCCGCTTACGGTTTGGCCCGCAGTTTGGGCCGGCTTGGGTTTGAGCTGGGCCGCATGAAGACCGGCACACCGCCGAGACTGGCCCGTGGCACCATCGATTTTACCAAGTTCACAGCCCAGCCGCCCCAAGGCGTTCAACGTCCCTTCTCCTTTTCCAATGATGCCTTTGCCCTTCCCCAGATGACCAGTTACATCGGCCATACCAGTGAGATGGTCCATCAACTGGTGCGGGACAATCTTCACCTTTCCGCCTTGCACAGCGGTATTATCAAAGGGGTTCCCGCGCGTTACTGCCCCTCTTTTGAAGACAAGATCGTTCGCTTTCCCGACAAGGATCGGCACCAGGTGATTTTAGAGCCTGAGGGGCTGGACACAGAGGAAATTTATGCCAGCGGCCTTGGAAACAGCCTGCCGCTGGAGGTTCAGATCCAGATGGTCCGATCCGTAGAGGGGCTGGAAGAGGCCGAGATCATGCGTCCGGCCTATGCCATTGAATATGATTATGTGGACCCGGTTCAACTTAAACCCACCTTGGAGACCCAAAAGATCGCCGGGCTCTATATGGCAGGGCAGATCAACGGCACCTCCGGCTACGAAGAGGCGGCCGCCCAGGGACTATGGGCGGGTATCAACGCCGCGTGTAAAATTCAAGGGCGGCCCGATTTTATTTTAAACCGCTCCCAGGCCTACATGGCGGTTATGGTGGACGATCTTGTGACCCGGGGTACCCGGGAACCCTACCGTATGTTCACCTCGCGAGCAGAATACCGTCTGATGCTGCGAGAGGATAATGCAGATTTGAGGCTGATGGAGATCGGCCATGATATCGGTCTGGTCTCTGCCGATACGGCCCGGGATGCCGCCGAACGCAAAGTGCAAATTGCCGACGAGATCCAGCGGATTCGGCGTACGGTGATCAAGCCGTTGCCGGAGGTCAACGTGTATTTGACCGAAAAAGGCAACAATCCACTGACCCAGGGAATTTACCTGGATCAACTGTTGAAAAGGGCCGAGATGGGGTATGAGGTTGTGGAAAAACTGGCGCCGAGCCCGGATCCGGTTGATTCGCGGGTGGCCCGACAGGCTGAAATTGAGATCAAATATGAGGGCTACATCAAACGCCACCTGGCCGACATTGAACGATTTAAGCATCTGGAAAAGATCAGGTTACCGGACGATTTTGATTTTCACCGGGTCCATGGCCTCTCAAATGAGCTTAAAGAAAAGTTGTCGTTGGTGCGACCGGTGTCATTGGGGCAGGCCTCACGGATATCCGGTATGACGCCGGCCGCAATATCCGTATTAATGGTCGTTTTAAAAGCATCGGAGCAGGGCGCCCATGGCGGCAAACGGTCTAAAAGCGGATAAACTGGGCGTCCACGGCCTAAAGGGGGTCGACTTTAAGCTATCGCCGGGCCAATGCGCCGGTCTGACCGGTCCCTCCGGAGCGGGGAAAACGCTCCTTTTGAGGGCCCTTGCAGACCTCGATCCCCACCAGGGGCAAGTGTGGCTGGACGGTGTGGCTGCCGAAGCGATCGATGTGAATCAGTGGCGTCGGCAGGTTGGATTGCTGCCGTCCCAGAGCGCTTGGTGGCATGATACCGTGGGGCCCCATTTTACAAATCCCGATGACCGCTTGATGGCCGCATTGGGATTTGGGCGCGAGGTGCTGGAGTGGCAAATTGCCAAGTTATCCAGCGGCGAGCGCCAAAGGTTGGCGCTGTTGAGGCTTTTGATGCAACAGCCCAAAGTGTTGCTCCTGGATGAGCCGACCGCCAACCTGGATGCCGAAAACATTCACCGCGCCGAATCTTTGCTGGATGCTTACCGTATAGACCATAAAGCCGCTATCTTGTGGGTCAGCCACGACCTGGAACAGTTGAACCGGAACTGTTCCATCATCTATACCATCCATCGAGGCCGACTGATATCGGCCGCGTGCGGATCACCTGCGCAAGGGCCGGAGGCGAGATGACAGTGGTCACACTCACACCTGTGGATTTGTCACTGGCCGCGGGGTTGGTCCTGTTATTGGCCCTGCTCTCGGTTCAGATGCGTCTTGGAATGACCCGCCAAATTATCATCGCAGCTCTACGGACAACTGTTCAGCTCCTGCTCATTGGCCTGGTGCTTAAAACCCTGTTTTCCAACGTCCATTTAGGCTGGATCGGGTTAATGGCCGCAGTGATGCTGCTGGCCGCCGGGCGTGAAGTGATGGGGCGCCAGAAGCGAAAATTCAAGGGGCTTTGGGGGTTTGGTGTGGGCACATTGTCCATGTTCATATCATCGTTTACCATCACGGTGTTGGCCTTGAACGTTATTATTTCGGTAAAGCCCTGGTATCTGCCCCAATATGCCATACCGCTGCTGGGCATGCTGTTGGGCAACACCATGAGCGGAATTGCCATCGG